>CAZIDC010000346.1:0-3931 GCA_964537885.1 uncultured Syntrophaceae bacterium
AAAACAAAACTACATCTTTGCAAACGAGGAGAAGAGTGTGCCCTGCAAAGGGGAACAGATGGAAAGAACCCAAGGGACAGAAGGAAGGTTCTATTTTTCCAATCTCATTTATGGTATAAGAATGGCGGTTTCATACTTTCTTTAAAGCGAGGGTCATTCAATGTCTGAAAGAAGCCTGGATTGGCTAAGGCAGGCGGAAAAGGATTTAGAAAAAGCAAAGTTAGACCTTGATTGGGGTTATTTTGAATGGGCATGTTTTACTTCGCAACAAGCAGCGGAAAAGGCCATCAAAGGATTATTCCAGCATTTGCATGGGGAAGCATGGGGGCATGGAACGAAAGCGTTGCTGGAGAATTTGCCGTATGAAGATCGCTCCTTGTTGTTAGAAGATGGTATTTTTTTGGACAAATTGTACATTCCTACGCGGTACCCGAATGGCCTTCCCCAGGGGATCCCGCATGATTACTTCACGAAGAAGGATGCCGAGCAGGCTATAATGGCTGCGTTAAGAATCTATGAATGGTGTAAAGGTAAGATTTCTAAAACGGAGTGAAATTCTGCCGCGCCTGGTGGCCCTCGCCCAAAGATTATTGGCGTCCAGGGCGGATGTTTTAGAAGTGAGTCTTTTTGGCTCCCTGGCCCGCGGCAACTATGCCCCCGGGAGTGACGCGGACATTTATATTTTGTTGAAGGAGAATCCCAGAAGATTTATAGACCGGATTCCTGAATTCCTTAAGCATTTTTCCGGAGCCGGACTTCCCATTGAGGTTTTTCCCTACACCCTGGAAGAGGTAGCAAAAATGGGGGATGGAGGTTTTATTAAGACCATCGAGAAGGAAAAAATAGTTCTGGGGGAAAGGAAAAAACCTGAAGTTGCCCTTTCTTTCTAAGTGGACTTCCCCGGATTTTCGCCACAACGTTTCTGGTTGGCAGTTGTTTGATTTTTATTCAATACTTCTGTGAACACCGTCTTGCCAGGAGCTAAGGAACCCAACAACCTAACTCTGGTTAAATTGATAACTCGTCGCCTAATTGAAAATCCGGTAATTCCATAGTAAAAAAAAGAGAGGCCGCCACAATTTTTCCCGGCGCTATGCAGAGAACCCGAAATGGGAACGTTCTTTCCGAGTTGACTTGACAAATATGATTGGATTGTCTCAAGCATAGAGTATGCTCAGGAGGCCAAGGCTCGATACCCCTGGAACATTACACCATGTGATGGGGCGGGGAGTTGGGGGGGGAAAAAATATTCAGGAAAGATGGGGATCGGGAGGATTTTCTGCCCCGACTCGGATGAAGTGCCTGAACTCTAAAAGTATCTGCTGCTTCATTCAGAAAGAGCGTCACCTATTCACGTCCCGGCCCCAATCAAGCAAAGGCCCGGTAATCTCCAGCGAGAAAACGCTCTACGAAATGGCGCATGGTTGACTCATTATCCATCAGCATGTCTAATTGGCGGGCGCAACCCATAAGTTTTCCCAGAAGTTCCAGCCCGGCCTCTGAGGGGCCCTGGGGATAACGCCGCAGCCAGGCGGTAACCAGGTCTCCCCTGCGATCCGCATGAAAACCGGATTGGACCAGGACTTCCGCCAAAAAGCAGGCCCGTAAATCCCGCCGGGGAGAGTTGCCCCCGCCCCCCCGGAAGCGAAAATTGACATAGTTGTTTTCCAGAACCGGGCCTACGAAAGCATCGATCATGGCATAATGATACGCCAGACGGATGTTAAGATTCATGTATTCCGGCGCCACCAGAAGGTAATTGGGGTCCCCTAATTTACGCATCGCTCCCATATCCTGGCTCAGAGAAGAAACCATTACCGAGGCGAACCCCTTTAAGTCAACCTCTCTTCTCCCGGCCCAACTTACCCGAGGGTTGGAAATTCCTCGCCAGAGGGCCAGGAAAGGAGTGGAGAGAATTTCTTCCGGGGTTACATCGAGTTTATCGACCGCTTCCGGCGTTAGGGCGTTCCCCAGGTCCAGAATCAAAATATGAAGCGGGACGGGGGACGATAATTTCCGGGGGGGATATCTTTTCTTGACCGCTTCCTGATCTCCAACTTCAAAAAGAGTCGCCACCCCCTTTTCGTGGACAAAGCGAATGAGGTCGTGAATGGACCGGCAGCCCTCCGGCTTAAAGGTCCGGGCCATGGGATCCGCCAGGTTTAATTTGAGAATCAGGTCGTTTAGCGGACTGGCGAAATGTTTGGTTTTCGGTTTGGCCAAGCGGGCCAGGGTTCTTTGCCGGATCTCTGGCCAGGACACCCCCGAGAAGACCTGGCGGTGAGTTGCATCCAGGCTGATCATGGCCCCGGAGGTAAGTTTTTTGGTGGCCCCATGGACCCCAAATAGAGCGGGAATGGCCAATTCTCTTAAAAGAGTGGCGGCGTGGACTGTGGGCTGCCCCTGTTCGGCAATAAATCCGGCCAGGCGGGGCAATACGGCAGAAATCTCCGGGGTAGCCACAGGAGCGACCAGAATGGTCCCCGGGGAAAGGAGGGGAAGGGCTTCCGAGGTCGAAATCACCTGAACGGGAGCCACGGCACGGCCTGGGAATACCGTCAGCCCCCCGGAGAGTATCGGCCTTTCTTGATCAAGGGGGCGCTCCTCCTCCGGCCGACCCAAAACTAAGGGACGCGATTGCAAGATCCAGAGTTTTCCGGATTGATCAATGGCCCATTCAATGTCCTGGGGCTCACCAAAATGTTCTTCCACCGCCAAGGTACATTCTGCCAGGCGATGAATTTCATCGGGGCTCAAGGAGGGAGATCTTTGGTCGCCCGGGGAATTTTCCTGCCACTCCAGCGAATTAGGCCCTGCGGGGATGAGCCGTTTCTCTTTGGGAGAAACTTCAAATTCTATCACCCGCGAGGGATCATTGCGATCCACCCGAAAGAGGTCGGCCGGGGCCTGGCCTCCGACCATTTCCGCGGCCAGGCCCCAGGTGGCGCTTAGGAGCATCTGCTTCCCTTCCGGTTGGCCTGGATCCAGGGTATAAAGAACTCCGGCACTCCGGGCTTCGATAAGCGGCAGGAACAAAACGGCCATGGGGGTTTCGACTTCGGTTAAACCCCGCGAGAGACGATAGGAGATGGCTCGATCATTAAAGTGGCTGGCCAGAACTTTTAAATATGCTTCTCCCAATCGAGGGGTGGTCACGTTGAGGATCGTGTCAAACTGCCCGGCAAACGATAACGGACCGTCTTCTCCCACGGCACTGGAGCGAACCGCCCATCGCTGGGACGGAGGCCAGTGGGCCCGGGCAAAATCCCGGATGGCTTCCTCAATGGCTTGGGGAAGGGGGACTTGGTGAATCATTTGCCGGATGCGGGCCGCTTTGGATTTAAACCGCTCTCGATCACTGCTGACTTCCAAAGTGTCTAAAAGAGAACGGAGTTCTGCGGTTAGGGCTGCCGCGGATATCGTCTTTTGATAAGCGCTGGCGGTAACCACGAATCCATCCGGAATGATCTCGGGGAAAACCTTCTTTAATTCCCCCAGGCGAGCAGCCTTGCCGCCGACTTCCCCCTCTTGGCCCATCCCGCTCTCGCCGACAAATACTGACCATCGCGAAGGAGATGGAAGCGTTGACGTTTTGAGGGTTTGCAGGATTTCCCTTTCGATTTTCAAGTAGGCTTTGTAAAGGCCGCCGTACCGATCATCCGCCAGCCGGTTCAGGTCCTCAATCAGCAGAAGGGTCCCTTCGAGAAGACCCCGAATCTGATATTCCAGGGATGCGGAGCCGAGGGGCAAAAATCGTAAATCCGCCTCCAGGTCAGCCATAATTTCCAAGAGACGGCTGTTTTCCCCAAGAAGGGACTGCAGACCTTGATATTTTTGCCGCACCCGCTCAGTGCCCTGCGGTAAAGGGGGATGGTTTGGCGAAAGAGAATCGTAATTCAATTGTATAGGAAATTCCTTTTTGGACACGGAT
>CAZIDC010000347.1:0-3924 GCA_964537885.1 uncultured Syntrophaceae bacterium
TTTTTGTTTGACTCGTTCGTAGGGAAGAAGATCAGCGGCCATGCGCATAATATACAGCTGATACTCGGCCTCATGGGTGGAATCCCTGGCATATAGGATTTCGCCCTGGACGATTTCCACCGCCAGGGAAACGGGAGCCTCCGGAAGAACGACCACGTCCACCCGGGATAAATGGAAAAGATCTTCAAAAAAGATGGCGATTTCCACCTTTGCTTCGACGGTAAGGGGGCTTTCGGGTTTAACGCCTATATCCAGGTCCGAAGGGGTGGAAGAAAGCCTCTCGATGCGTCCTTCGACTACATCCTTGGCCTCTTCAGCTCTGCTGCCAAAGGCATAGATAATCTGCAGCCCGTGTTTGGCTGCGATTTGCCCAATTTTTTCTTTCATTCCTGGCATCGTTGCAAGTCCATTCCGGAACGGCCCTCTTCTCCCGTTCTCCTGGTTTTCATTTAACCAAAAAAATCAGGCAACCGCAACATTTATATTCCTAAGAATGGACAAATAAAGGCGTCTAAAGGGGTTTGCTCTTGGCTCTTCTTCAACTGGAAAAAAGAGCTTTTCAACCCCTCTTAAGGATGAGGGGGGTTAGGAGAGTTTATAACCAATCTTCCGTAAAAGGTCTTTCCTCCACTGGACATCCTCCGGGCCTTCAACCCCCTTGGGTGGGAATCCGTCGATCACCCCAAGGACTCCCCGGCCTTGGAGGGATTCGGCGATAATGACTTCCACCGGGTTGGCCGTGGCGCAAAAAATGGAGCACACTTCCGGGCAGTTTTTAATGGCGTTAAGGACGTTGATCGGGTAGGCGTCGAGGAGGACCAGCACAAAGGTATGGCCGGCGCCAATGGCCTGGGCATTTTGTTGCGCGACCTTTTTCAAGGCTTCGTCATTCCCCTCCACGCGGATCAGACAGGCCCCGGAAGCTTCGCAAAAGCCAATACCGAAGCGGGACTTCGGCAAGGCGTTGACCATAACCTCGTACAGGTCTTCGACGGTCTTGATGAAATGAGTCTGCCCGACGATGATGTTTGCCCCCTCCGGGAATTCCAATTTGACGCTCTTCAGTTCCATAATTTTCACCTCCCTTTTCTTGCCCATTTATCTTTAATCCAGCATAGCCGATCACTTCATTTCCCCGCCTTTTTTCCCCAACAGGCTGAGCGTTTGCTCGACCAGGGCCTTTTTTATTACTTTTCCCCCGGGGTTACGGGGTAATTCCGGGACTAAAAAGATTTCCTGGGGAATTTTATAATCCGCCAGCTTGCTTTGACAGAACTCTTGTATCTCCTGCAAACCAAGCTCAGTAATCCCCGGTCTGAGAACAACGGCACATCCCACAATCTCGCCCAATACCGGATCCGGTAGGCCAAAAACCGCTACGTCCAAAATCCTGGGATGGAGGTGCAATATGTTTTCCACCTCCACCGGGTAAATATTTTCCCCTCCCCGGTTGATCATCTCTCGCGTTCGGCCTACCAGGTAGAGAAACCCTTCAGGATCTTGGTAGGCCATATCTCCGGTGTAAAACCAGCCCTCCCGAAAAACCTCGGCAGTCTCCTCCGCAAGCTTATAATAGCCCCTGGAAACCAGCGCCCCCCGAACCGCCAGCTCCCCCATGACCTGGGGCCCCATTTCTTTTCCCGATGAATCTACCACCTTCACTTCCGAGCCTATGGAGGGTTGCCCCACGGAGGTTGGCCGGAGATCACAGAATTCATCCTCGAGGATGCTGATGACCGAAGCCTCGGTCAATCCATAGCCATTGATACACTTCACCCCCGGGAAAGTCTGGCGCAGCTCCTGCAACAAATCCGGGGGCATGGGGGCCCCTCCATAAACGATCATCTTAATGCTGTCCAGCCCGGCGCTCCGGATATCCGTTTTGTGGAGAAGCATCCAGTACATGGTTGGGGAACCGGCGAGAAGGCTGATCCTTTCACGGGCAAATAGATCCAGAATTTCCCGGGGATTGAAAGAGGAAACAAGAATGCAGGTAAACCCGAGAAAAATGGCGGCCATAAGTTGTTCCTGGAGAGCCAGAACATGGAAAAGAGGGGCGGCAATAACCGTCTTCATAGACTCCTGGGTTTGGCTGTCATAGTACCGGGAAAAATAATACCCTTGCTTTATAGCGCTGGTGATCAGGTTGCGATGGGTAATGATCACTCCCTTGGGTTGGCCGACCGTACCCGAGGTAAACAGGATGAGGGCTGGGTCATCTTCTGCGGGAGTTCCAGCGGGAACCAATTCGCCTGGGGTCTCAGCCATTTTAAAAGGTTCGAGCACCATGTGGTTTACCGCCGGGGAGTCTGAAAGGCTCTCCCGGGCTTTAGCGGAGAATTGGGGCGAAGAGAGAAGTAATTGGATGTCGGAGACTTGGATCTGACGCTTCAGCTCCGGAGTGGCTAAACGGTTATTAAAAACCACAGCCGTGGCTCCTAATTGTTGGATCGCTAAAAAGGAGACGATGAAAGCGATAGAATTTTCCATCAGGAGGCCTACGGGTCCTTTTCTTTGGGCCGCCATCTTTTCCTCGAGATGGGCGCTCACCTGGGCCACCTTCCGCCTCGCCTCGCGGAAGGTCAACCGGTTTGGCCCTTCCACCACGAACTCTTTCCCCGCATAGGTCTGGCAAGCCTGGGAGAACATTTCCCCTACGTTCTTAAAGCGATGGCGGAAGGTCTGGATGGGAAAGCCGCCGATCTCCACGGTTTCTGTCGTAAAGTCCTTAATCATTCTGGAGCCTCTTTAAGTTAATAATCAGTCCATAATTGTATGGACACTGTAGAGTGAATCCACAGCCGTTCGTGCTGAGCTTGTCGAAGCATGGGCGGCTCGCAACGTACCCTTCGACAAGCTCAGGGTGAACGGTGACAACAATTTAACGGAAGAATATGTCTAATCAATTATGGACTCCTTAGTAATTGGGACGCAGATTTTCGCAGATATTCACAGATATTTGAAGCTCTGGCAAAAGTTCCATATCAGGCAGTCAATCCAAAGTGATCCCGCCCGTTTTCTCCCCATTTATCAATTGGAATTTGTTCTCACAATTAAAAGGGCTCCTCGGTCTTCATCCTTAGAAGTCCAGACGATGGAGTGATCGATCATGAGACTCAAATTTACCGTATAGGGGATTCTCATCCGAAGAGCGGGGATGCGAACCGGACAGGAGGGATTGATTTTCCAGAGGCTTCCCTCCGGATGGATAAGTCCACGAGGATTCGGGTCATAATAGTTGGCTGCTTCAAGATTGCCAAAGCCAATCTCTCGAAGAATCAGACCCCCGGCGCGGATTGTATAAAATTCTTTCTGCTGGGTAAGGAACATGGAGTGGGTATAGGCAAGGGTTAGGGTCGTGCCTTCTTTAACTTGTAAATGGAAAACTTCCTCTTTTTTACCCCCGGCTTGGATCTCCACAACCAATAAGGCGCGTTCATTGCCCTGGCAGGGGCGATCCGGACAGATAAGGAAAAGGAAGATAAAAAGAATAGTAAAAAGAATTCTACCCATCACTCTCGACGGCGGGCTGGGGGTGTTTGCTCCGGCGGGCTATTTTGGCCAATAAACCCTGGCTGATGAGTACGGGGACAAGCAGCCCAAGACCAATGACGTCAGTGATCCAGCCCGGCTTAATCAGGAGAAACGACGCGACCAGCAACATGACTCTCTCGAGTACGCCGGTGGGGCGAAAGAGATAGCCTTGGATCCCGGCGGCGCAGGCGGCGACGCCGATGGTGCTTGTCAAGGCAGCCAAAATCACGCTGAGCGGGTCGCCAATCATGAGCAATGCGGGGCCGTAGATCCACATATAAGGAAGGATAAAGGCGGTAATGCCGAGGCGGCAAGCGGTGAAACCTATTCCCATAGGCCCGGTCCCGGCAAGGGGCGCCGCGGCATACGCCGCCCCGGCAACCGGCGGAG
>CAZIDC010000348.1:0-3912 GCA_964537885.1 uncultured Syntrophaceae bacterium
AAGGAGCCTATCCAATGAAACACCCCATGTTCACCGAAGAGCATGAAATATTTCGGAAGACGGTCCGCAAGTTCGTGGAAAAAGAGTTGACTCCCCACGCCGAAGAATGGGAAGAGGCGGAAGGATTCCCCGACAGCGTCTTTCGCCGTATGGGCGAACTGGGATTTCTGGGCTTACGCTATCCGGAAGAATACGGGGGCCAGGACTGCGATTTTCTCTTCTCCATCGTGCTGGCCGAAGAGTTAGCGCGTTGCGGCATGGGATCCATCGGCATGGCCGTGGCTGTCCAAAGTGAGATGGCTACCCCGCCCATCTTTAAGTTTGGAACCCGGGAGCAAAAGATGCACTACCTTCTTGCGGCCAACCAGGGCCAAAAGATTGCCTGTCTGGGAATAACCGAACCCAACGCCGGATCTGATGTGGCGGCCATCCAGACTACGGCCAAACGGGATGGAGACCACTGGGTCATTAACGGCCGGAAAATCTTTATCACCAATGGAGTTCGCTCGGACTTCATCACTCTCGTGGTTAGAACGGGGGATAAAAAAGGATATAAAGGCTTTTCCCTATTCTTGGTGGACAAGGAGACACCCGGATTCACCGTAACCAGAAATTTGAATAAACTTGGAATGCGTTCATCGGACACGGCGGAACTGCTCTTCGAGGACTGCCGGGTTCCGAGCGGCGCCCTCCTGGGCGAAGAAGGGAAAGGTTTTTACCACATCATGTGGGAGCTCCAGGGAGAAAGGATCATCGGCGCGGCCAACGCCGTAGCCAGAGCCCAGATGGCCTTCGAGCTGGCCCTGAAATATTCTCAGGAAAGGGTTCAATTTGGCAAGCCTCTCTCCCATTTTCAGGTAACCCGCCATCGCCTGGCTGATATGGCTACGGAGATCGAGGCAGCCAGACATCTAACCTATTTCTGCGCCTGGCTTTTCCATAAAGGGGATTATCCAGTCAAGGAAATCTCCATGGCCAAGCTTTTATCCGCTCAGATGGGCTGCCGCGTGGCGGATGCGGCCCTGCAGATCCATGGCGGCTATGGGTATATGATGGAATACCCGATCCAGCGTTACTGGCGGGATACTCGTTTGTCCAGAATCGGCGGAGGAACGGACGAAATCATGAAAGAAGTCATCGCCAACGAGCTATTGGGCCGGGTCAAGGAATAGAAAGTCTTTATCTTTTCGGATTATCCACCTGATAAATCTGATAATACTTGGCAAACGGTTCCGTAACCATTCGGGCGAAGGAGTACGGGTCTTTCTTCCGGGCTACAACCTGTTCGATCACTTCGTCAAAGCTCACATCGTACTTGAGCATCTTGTGAACGTATTTAGAGATCTCTCCTTCAATCAAGTTTAAAATCTCCGTCCGGGATCGATCGTTCCGCTTCTTCCACAGGCCATCCCCCTCCTGGAGAAATTTCCTATGGGCCAGGATCTTGTCCGCGAGCTCCCTGACTCCTTCCCCCGTGGTAGCTACGGTTTTGACGATGGGAGGCCTCCAGGAGCCCATTGACGAGCTCAGGTCGAGCATAAGGCTCAATTCGGTGACCAGGCGGTCGGCCCCCTCCCGGTCGGCCTTGTTGACCACGAAAATATCCCCGATTTCCATTATCCCAGCTTTGAGGGCCTGGATATCGTCCCCCAGTCCGGGTACGGAGATGAGCAGGGTTGTGTCCGCCGTCCTGACGATGTCCACCTCATCCTGCCCCACGCCCACGGTTTCGATGAGGATAAAATCTTTTCCGAAGGCGTCGATGATTTTAACCGTGTCCGCCGTAGCTTTGGACAATCCTCCCAGCGCACCCCGGGTGGCCATAGAACGGACAAAAACCCCTTCATCGCTGGTAATGTCCTGCATGCGCAGCCGATCTCCGAGTAGGGCCCCGCCGCTGAAGGGGCTGGTAGGATCCACGGCTACAATGCCCACGGTGAAATTTTTTTTGCGGAGTTCCTTGGTGATCTTGTCGGTAAGGGTGCTTTTCCCCGAACCCGGCGGGCCGGTAATGCCGATGATGTAGGCTTTCCCGGTTTTTGGATAGAGCTGCTTCAGGGCGTCCATCGCGCCCGGCATCTCGTTTTCCACCAGCGTGATCAGTTTGGCCAGAGCCCGAACAGAGCCGGAGAGGGCTTCACTTACCAAATCCCCTGTGCCGTCCATCTTACCCCCCTTTTTTAGGATTTTCCCCTATCTTCAAGCACAACCAGGGCATCGACGGCGATGGGTTTATTCCCGGAAATGATCAGGGGATTGACGTCCACTTCTTTTACGGCATCAAGGTCCAAGCCCAGTTTGCCGGCATTGATCAGCAGGGAAACCAAAAGGTCCATGTCCACGGGGTCCATCCCGCGGAAGGCGCCCAGGACGGGAGCTCCTTTGATCTCCTGGGCCATCTCCAGGGCATCACGTTTTTCCAAAGGGGCGATGCGGAAGGAGACGTCTTTAAGGACTTCCGTGAAAATTCCCCCCAGGCCGAACATCACGCATGGGCCAAACTGAGCATCCCGAATCATACCGATGACCAGTTCTCGCGATCCCTTGACCATCTCTTGCACCAGGATTCCGTCCAGGCTGGCATCTCCCACCCGCTCCCGAATGGCTTCGTAGGCGCGTTCCACTTCTTTCAAAGTCCGCAAATCCACTTCGATCAATTTTTTTTCGGTTTTATGGGCGATGGCCGGAGAGCATCCTTTGAGGACCACCGGAAGCCCGATCTCTTTGGCCGCCTTGATCGCCGCGGCCCGGCTGCTGACCAATTTCTCCCGCACTACCGGAAATCCGTAGGAGCTGAGCAGTCGCTTGGAGTCATATTCCGAGAGAGTTTTCTCCCCCTTTTCTAACGCTTTTTGGATAATTTCCATTCCTACCTCCATCATAATTCAGCATCAGCGAAAGCCGTGAGTTGCGAGTTGGGAGTAGCAA
The DNA here is from genome assembly GCA_964537885.1 of uncultured Syntrophaceae bacterium. GTDB lineage: Bacteria > Desulfobacterota > SM23-61 > SM23-61 > SM23-61 > CAZIDC01. Next base: position 2,929 of record CAZIDC010000348.1, read on the forward strand.
CAACTCCCTACTCCCAACTCCCTACTCCCATTTTCTAACAGCCTTGCGCTGGTTTGTCAAGAAGTTCATCGGCCTTTTTCCGGTCTCAATGTTTCTCAGGTTTTTTTTCCAGGAAGTCTTCGTATTCGGAGGCGCTGAAAAGTTTTTCCAGCTCTTCAGGATCGTCGATTTCCAGGATTAACAGCCAGCCTCTTCCGTAAGGATCATCATTGACCATGGAAGGCTCTTCCTCCAGATCTTCATTGATGGAAACAACTTCCCCGCTTACCGGTGCGTATAGGTCCGCCACGGTCTTCGAGGATTCCAGCGTCCCAAAGATTTCATCCTTTTCTAATTGCGACCTTTCTTCCGGAAGATCCGAGTAAATAATCTCCCCCATTTCCCGCTGGGCGTGATCCGTAATGCCGATGGTTCCTCGATTGCCCGTCACTTTTACCCAGGTGTGTTCCTGGGAATAATATAGGTCGTCCGGATTTTCCATCCGTTCCTCCTCTTGCCCCCTGCCCCCCGGCTCTTTCCCCGAGGCCGAGTTGACATGGGCTCAATCGCTCATTTAACCCGGGTGATGTATTCGCGGGTTCGGGTGTCGATGCGGACCAGGTCTCCTTCTTCCACAAAGAGGGGCACCTGAATGACAGCCCCCGATTCCAGGGTTGCCGGTTTATTGGCGCCGCTGGCGGTATCCCCGCGAATCCCTGGCTCGGATTGGACCACTTTTAGCTCCACAAACATGGGCACTTCAATGCCGATCGGTTTCTTATTATGAAAAAGGGCTTTGATAATCAGGTTTTCTTTCAGATAGTCCTTGCTCTCTCCCAATTGTTCGACGGTCAGGAAAAGTTGATCGAAAGAGGTGGTATCCATGAAATGAAATTCGCCGCCGGTTTCGTAGAGAAATTGCATCTCGCGTTCTTCCAGGTCCGGTTTATCCACCTTGTCCCCCGAACGGAAGGTCTGGTCGATGACATTGCCGGTCACCAGGCT
>CAZIDC010000349.1:0-3908 GCA_964537885.1 uncultured Syntrophaceae bacterium
AGTGATATTTACGGTTTTGCTTTCCATGTTTTACTCCTTTATTGCACCCGGACTGCGCCGACCGGGCAAATGTCTTTACAGGATCCACATTTGGAGCAGAGTTCAGCAAGGATGCGGTGGCTCTTCTTTTTTTCTCCGCTGATAGCCTGACTTGGGCAAACTTTTTTACAGGCCCCGCAACCCGTGCAATCCGTTTCGGCGATCGAATAGCGGATGAGAGGAACACATACGGCAGCCGGGCACTTCTGGCGCAAAATATGGTCTTCAAACTCCGAGCGGAAATATCTCAGGGCAGAAAGGACAGGATTAGGGGCGGTCTTGCCCAGCCCGCAGAGGGAAGCATCAGCCACCACTTCGGCCAATTCTTCCAGAAGGGAGAGGCTCTCTGAATTCCCCTTCCCCTCCGTAATTTCATCCAATATAGCCCCCATCCTTTTTAAACCTTCCCGGCAGGGGAGACATTTCCCGCAGGATTCTTCCTGGAGAAAATGCGTGAAATATTTGGCCACATCCACCATACAGGTCCCTTCATCCATGACAATCATCCCGCCGGAGCCCATCATGGAACCGGCCTGGCTGAGGCTGTCAAAGTCCACTCGAAGATTAAACAAGGAAGCAGGGATGCAGCCGCCCGAAGGGCCGCCGGTTTGCACGGCCTTGATCGCCTTCCCGTCCTGGGGTCCGCCGCCGATATCGTAAATGATTTGCCGGAGGGTTATTCCCATGGGCACCTCGACCAGCCCGGTGTTTTTTACCTTTCCCACCAAGGAAAAGATCTTAGTCCCTTTGCTCTTCTCGGTGCCGATGGAGGAAAACCACTTGCTTCCCCTCTGGATGATCAAGGGAACATTGGCCCAGGTCTCGACATTGTTGATGTTGGTTGGCTTGTCCCAGAGTCCTTGAACGACGGTGTGAATCTGCTTGCTCCTCGGCTCTCCGATCCTTCCTTCGATCGAGGCAATCAGAGCCGTCGATTCTCCACAAATGAAAGCCCCTCCTCCTTTGGAGATTTCCACGTCGAAGCTGAAACCGGAGCTCAAAATATTTTTTCCCAAGAAACCGGCCTTTCTGGCTTGGGCGATGGCGCTATCCGCGTTTTGGCAAGCAAGAGGGTATTCATGCCTGACGTAAATGAAACCCTGATTGGCTCCAATCGCTAAGGCACCGATGATCATCCCCTCTAAAACAGAGTGAGGATTCCCTTCCAGGAGGCTTCGGTCCATATAAGCTCCGGGATCTCCCTCGTCGCAGTTGCAGATGACATATTTGGTTTCGCCCGCGGCCTTCCGGCAATCCTCCCATTTTCTTCCGGTCGGAAATCCTGCCCCGCCCCTCCCCCTCAAACCGGAATCCTTTACCTCGGCGATAATCTGGTTGGGGTTCATCTTGCATAAAGCCTTGGCCAAGGCTTGGTACCCGCCTATCCCGACATAATCCTCTATCTTTGTCGGCTCGACCTGGCCATTATTCCCCATGACCAGCCGCTGTTGTTTTTTATAAAAAGGAATGTCCTTCTCCGAGGCTGTTTTTTCGTTCGAGGCCGAATCCGTGAAAAGAAGATGATCCAAAACCTTTCCCTTCAGAACAGTCTCCGAAAAAATGCCGGGCACATCCTTTTCCTGAACCTTCTGGTAGAAGAATCCCTGCGGCTGAATGGTAACGATGGGCCCCCTCTCACAAAACCCCCGGCACCCTGTTAACCTTAATCTTATTTTCTGCCCGTTCCCATTCTTCTTGATGGTTTTGGCAAACTGGTCTCTCACCTTTTCGCATCCATAGGCATGACATCCCGTGCCCCCGCACACCGAGATAATGATCCCGTCCTCTTTCTGCTTGGAGATAATCTTTTCCCTCCATCTCTCCAAATCGGCTACCGTCTTGATTGTCCTCATGCCCTTCCCCCATTTCCTTTTTTAGTCATTTTATCGATTGTTCTCCGGGCCTTTACCGGATTCATTTCCCCATAAAATTTCCCGTCGACAACCATCACCGGACCGATCGCGCAGACGCCAAGGCAGTTCACTGCATCCAGGGAAAACTGTTTATCCCCGGTTGTTTGACCCGGTTCGATGTCCAGATGTCTCCGTAGTTCCCGCAGGATCTTAGGACCCCCGCGCACGTGGCAGGCGGTTCCTAAGCAGAGCGTAATGGAGTGTTTCCCCTTGGGGGTAAGGCTGAAAGACTTGTAGAAAGTGGCAACTCCGTAAATATCATTAAGGTCCATCTGCATCCGGCTGGCCACTATTTTCAAGGCCTGCTCTGGGAGATGCCTGTAGTGATCCTGGATGTCATGGAGGATGCCGATGAGAGCGGTCCTTTTCCCTTGATATTTGTCGATAATCGCGTCAACCGGCAGCATATTCATTTCCCCTCCTAAATCATTTCTAATTATATTTTTGAAAAAAAATTCATTAATACTTAATCAATTTGAGAAAAAAAAGCAAGGGGTTTTTCACTCGGCCATTCTACCCCGGGGCGGGCTTAAAACCCACAGGAGGACTGCCTCGCCTTTTCCCACGTTGACCCACCTTGACGGGACGGTGGATTCGATATAAAGGCTGTCTCCCGGCCGCAAGGGGTGTCTTTCCCCCTGGATTTCAACCTCTAATTCCCCTTCCATCACAAAAGCGAATTCATCCCCTTTGTAAGTCGAGAAATGCCCCTGGACAATGGCCCCCTTTTTTAGCGTCAGAAGGTAGGGTTCCATCCTGCGGTTGACCGCGTCAGACACCAGAAGCTGTAATTTCAGGCCGGAGGTTTTGGTTTCCTTCAGGTGGATTTCGCGCCTATCCAGCGGCTTTATCACCATCTTGGACCACAGCCCTTCCCCGCCATCCATCAGAAAATGGATGGGCTGGGTATGCAATTTTTCGCTCAATTTCAGGAGGGAATTGAGTGAAGGACTGATCAGATTTTTTTCCAACTGGGAAATAAAACTGGGGGTGAGGCCAACCTGCGCCGCCAACTCTTTCTGGGTAATCCCCAGGTTTTTCCTTAAGGCCTTGATCTTATCCCCCAGGTTGCTCGGCCTCCGGCCGCCCGCGGCGGGAAAAATTATGTCTTGATTCCATATCTCATATCGCTTCGGGAGAAACACACTCCGGGAAAACCTTCCCTTGATTTTGATCACCTTGAGAAAGAGTTCTCCATTTTCCCGGTTGAGTTCAATGGCTACCTGGGTTATGTGCCGGAGGTTGGCCTTGAAAGAAGGGGTGTGGGCATCTTTTTCCACAACCCAGTAAGCAACGGTCTGAAGATCATAAAGCCGGGGGCAGGAGTAAGTGAAGAATTTATGGGTGGCGTTTTCGTCTCCCCAAACATCCTGCATCCCGGTCAGGCTGTCGAAGACATAACGAACTCCGGCCCCTTTTTCAACCTCTATCCGGTCCAGGGCGACCCGAAATTGGGATAGATCTTTGGGGTTTTTTACTCTGACTACGGTTCCCTTAAATTTCTCCCGTTCTTTCTCATAGAATTGGGCAAAGAGGGGGTCGTTGTTCCCTTTCCCAGAAGTAAAACAGTCGAGAATGGTCAGATTTTCCAATGGCCCGCTGGACTTTAAGCTTTTGGTAAGGGTGGAAGGGGATACATTGAAACTCACATACACAACCGTATACCCGTTTTTGAGGGCGTGGTCGATGAACCGCTGCAGGAAGATCTCGACGTAGGTCCCGGCTTCAACCTCCCAGATGACGTTGTCACCGGCCTCGAGTGACCCCAAAAGATGGTCGAGATAATTGACCCCGGATGAAATTTTTATGGCTGTTGTTCTTGGCATGGATTTGGGGGAATTAGGAATATCAATAATAATTTATGGGGGAAATGTCAACTTTTATCTTAAAACGTTGAAATCCCGCCATAAGGACAACAGGAGGAATGAGGGGAGGGGGTTTTGAAAGTTTTAAAAA
>CAZIDC010000350.1:0-3906 GCA_964537885.1 uncultured Syntrophaceae bacterium
GCAGACCCATTATCCCTGATCGACCTTTGTCGGGAGAAGTTGCCCCAATTTATGGTCCCCCGGTATTTGGAATTTGTCAAAAACCTCCCCAAAACCGCCTCCGAGAAAGTCCAAAAAATGGCCCTCAAAGATAGGGGAATCGGCTCCGCCTGGGACCGCCTGGCCGCAAGGAGAAAGGAATAGCCCTGTTTCGCGGGGGCTCCCTTAAATCGGCCAAAACCTTTTTGATTCCGATGGGTAGGAGTTTGGTACTTACTCCGGAAGGACCTGGTATCCGGACTTGGCGATGGCTTCTTTTATCCGATCACCCGCTACGCCCCCGGTATTCTGGAAGCGGACTTCTCCTTTGGCCAGGTCGATGGCAATATTCTGGATTCCATCCAATTGGCTCAAGGCTTTGGTCACAGCCATTACACAATGCTGGCAGCTCATCCCTTTGACTTTTAATGTGGTAACCATTTCAGCTCCTTCCTTTTCTTCAGCCTTTCCCCCCGCAGGATCGGAACTCCCGGCGGTTTCGGGCTGAGGGGTTATCTCTTGTTTTTCTTCTTTTTCTTGTTCCTTATCGATTCCGGCTTCCTGGGCCGGGAGTAGGGATTCCCCTGCGCCGCTAACCTCCACCAAGGATCTTTTCTCCAGCCGTTCATACCAGAGCGGGTGGCGGCGTTGGACATAATCAAGGTTCATCTTGCCGGTAAAGATCGGCTTGACCATCGGGCGATTAACTTTAAAAATCAATGCCGCCAGATGAGCCAGCACGCCGGCCAGAAAGAAGATTGTTCCAAAAGTATGGATCAAAGTTGCCCCGGTGATTACCCCCGGCGGGAGGTAAACAGTCGGCAGATTTTTGACAACTTTTATCAGTCCGGTTAGGACCAGAATCAACCCGATTCCCCCTAAATAAGCATACGCCAGGCGTTGTTCCGGCAGGTATTTATCCGCTTTGGGTTCTTTTCCAAAGCCCAGCATGCTGAGAATGGTCAAAGTTGAATTCTTTACATCCCCTTTCTTAGGGAGCAGGCCTTGATGCTTCAGCATTCCATGATAGAGGGCATGAAAAACCATTACCGACAAGAAAACTATTGCGGCGAGGTAATGAATCTTTAGATTGATGAAGAAATCGCCGGCCCAGCTCAAACCGGGGATCTGGGTTACCATATATCTTTTATACATGGGGAGCTCCCCGAATCCGCTGAACAGGAGGACAAGCCCGGAAATCGCCATAAGCCAGTGTTCGGTGAGCTCAATGGGGCTGTGGCGGAGGACAACCTTTTCCTGGTACAAGATTTTTTCTTCCATTATTTCTCTCCCTTCTCCTCCGAGCGCCTTTTATAGAACACCAGACCTACTGCCGCAACCGCGCTAATCAGCGGGCTGATCAGCAATCCCTTGGCCCACCGATTTACATCGTTGAGGGCATTCTGGACTTTACCCATTGACGGGGTGTTTTTGCCCGCCTTCAGCCCGGCGTCGATTTTCTCAAAAGGCACTTTGCTGATATAAAAGGTTGAAGTCCCACCGTTTTCTGTCTCCCCGTAGATAAAGCCGTTAATTTCTCTCGCCCTCAAGCGGGCCATTTTCAACATCTCAGCCCGCGGGCCAAAAAATAAGGGCCGCCGTTCCCCCAGTCTTTGGGCACAAGCCTCCACGCAGGCGGGAATCAGCCTTTTTTCCAGCCGGTCATGGCAGAGGTCGCATTTGTACATCACTCCGCCCCCGGCAGGAATGGGGTGAAGCTTAAGATAGATGCCAACGCCGCTCTGTCTTTGGGGAATATTCCAGGGGCAGACCGTCTTGCACTTGGCTCCACCCAGACAAAGATCCGGGTTGATCACGACCGAGCTGTCCGCATTTTGATGCAACGCCCCAAAGGGGCAAAGGTTGGCGCAGGGGGGATTGTCGCAGTGCATGCATCTCCGGGGAATGAAAATCTCCTCCCCGTCGATATCCACCCGCTGAACCGTAGTCCAGTTATAGGGAGTAAGCGCAGTGGTCACGTCCTTTTTCTTGGACCAATCGTCGTGGATCTTTTGCGGCCAGAGGTCCCGGATGGGCTGTTGCGGGACAGGAAATTTCTTTTCGTTCGCGCTGCGGCAGGCGGCCACGCACTTGGGCATGAGTTCGTTCTTGCACCCGTCGCATCGGGTGAGATCAATAATGGTGGCGTAGGTGCCGGATTGGGCTGAAGCCACTTCCCTCCCGCCTAAAATTCCCGCGGCCCCCGCGGCCGCGGCCATTCCCCCTTTTTGCAGAAAGGCCCTGCGGGTCCATCCTTTCCTTTCTTCCATACTCATTCTCTCCTTCCCGGTCTTTCAGGAAAACACTTCAACTTTTTTAACCGGGGATTCATTCGCCCGTAAATGTTCTTCGCTGCTGGCGCTCAGGCCCAGTCGATATACCGGGTGAGGGCTTTATGAAAGTCTTTAAATCCCTCCCGCTGTTTGGTCCCGGAGACCTTTCCGGCATTCGCCAAACATTCTTCCATGTATCCTTCAACGATGGCCATTCCGACCTTTTTGGTGGCGGCCGTCACGGCGGCGACCTGCGTCAGAATCTCCGGGCAGGCAACCCCTTCTTTGACCATGCGCTGCAGCCCTCGCAGCTGGCCTTCGATCCTCCGCAGCCGCAGCAAAACCTCTTTTTTATGGTTATTCTCGCTCATACCATACCCCCCTATAGTATGTTAGGATCGCCACCTTTTTTTGTCAAGGGAAATATTCTGCCGGCGAAGGTTTTAGCAGCGGGCGTAAATCCTTTGGCGGAAAAGAATGGGGGAAGAGCGGTAAATATTCGGGAAGGGCGGACTCAGTCCCTCTTCTCTAATGCTTTCCGGCAAGACTCGATCACGGGGATTACAAAGTCTTCGACCTCCATCATGATGGCCTGAAAGCCGATGGTCCGGGCCACCTGGTAAATTTTTTGCCTGATGGATTCAGGATCGGCCGCATTGAGCCCAACCAGATCCTCGGCCAGCCGGTCATCCCCGTCAGCCGGATTGATGAAATAATCCCCCGAAAGCATGGCTTCCGCGATCTTCCCCTGCCGGTCCAGAAGGACATGGGCGCAGACGAGCTTCCTTGATTTGTAACGGCTGAAAGCCAGTCGATACCCCTGGGGAATTTGGGCAAATCGTTTACGACTGGATTTGGCCAAGGTCCATTCTTCGGCGGTGTACTGACGCTGGTAACGGTCATAAAGCCCCATTTCCATCTGGCTCAAACCGGTGAAATTTACCTCTGCCCCCAGTGCTCTCTGCCATTCCGCCGCGATGGCGTCCACGAAGGCTTTCCGGGAAATTTCCCGGCCGGCCGCCGCTCGCAGGCTTATGGCGTAATCCCGAATGTCCTTGGAGGCCTTGTCGCTGAACTTTTCTTCGGGGGTCTTCATGACGGCGGAAGCAATGGAGACATCCAGATCCTCCACGTTTAAAAAACCTCCCATGTTCACCCAACGTTCACCGTGAGGAAGGGCGGCAAAGCCCCCGAGTTTGCGGCCTCCGACCATAAGGTCCCCGATGTGCTTGTAATGGGCTTCAGCCGCACCCATGCGGCGAACCGCCTGAAGCAGGATATCCCCAACGATCACCCGCAGCGCTTCTTCCATATTCGGGAAAAGGTCCTGGCCAAAGGCCATGGCAAACTGAAATGAGTTGGGGCCCCATATCCCGGAACCCCCTCCGCCGATCTTGCGAAAAGGCTCAACCCCGAGCCTTACGCAATTGGCCATATCGACGTCATCATCGATATTGATGTGCCGGCCTACCGCAACGAAATACCGATTCACCGAGTAGATCAAAAGGGTATCCGGTACCTTCTCTTCAGCCCTCAAATCTGTGACCAGAGGGCGGGTCACGATATAATCGAGAGGGCTGGCTTCGGGCCAATAGATCACCCGCCAGGGTTTCAT
>CAZIDC010000351.1:0-3904 GCA_964537885.1 uncultured Syntrophaceae bacterium
CCGCCTGCCAGGCTCTTTTAAGGGCCTGGTAAACCAGGCTGGCAATTATCGTCCTGGTAAAAGAATCCATCCTCCCCGATTTGGACATCCGCAACGCCTCTCCCGGTGCTTGGGCCGAGCATTCTTTGATAAGCGGTTCGGTAATCTTCTTTCCCTGTAAGGCTTCTTCCATCTGCGCCAGGCGCAAAGGCCGGGGCGCTACCGCCCCCAGAATAACGCTAACCTCGGTACAAACATCCCCTTTTTTCACCAGGCAGACCGCGGCCGAGGCTAAGGGGAAATCAATGGCCTGGCGCAGGCTGAAGCGCGCATAGGCCGAGCTCATTCCCTTTGGCGGGCGGGGAAGAATAACCTCCGTCAGGATCTCTTCCGGAGAAAGAAAGTGAGGGCGGATCCCGTTTCCCGTGTATAAATCCTCGACCGGGATCGTTCTCTCTTTTTTCAAGGAAACGACTTTGGCCTTGGCTTTCAGGGCGATCAAGACCGGAACGGTCTCGGCCGCGAGGGAGGCATGGCAAACCTTCCCGCCCGGGACCACGTAACATTTTTTCCCCCCCCTTTTGAAGCAGGGAGCCAGAGCTCGTTTCCAGGTCTGGGGCTGATCCCGGTAGAGACACTTGGCATCTAAGCAGATATTCCCCCCGATCGTGCCGGCATTGCGAATGGCCGGGACAGCCAAATGGGTAATGGCTTCTCTCAAACTTAAGTAGCGGGAACCGATGATTGATTTTCGCTCCAGGACTCCCAGGGGAACCATGGCCCCAATCCTCAACCCCTGGCGGCCTTCTTTAATCTCCTGGAGACTACGGATTTTAGATAGATTGATGACCGCCTCCGGAGAAATCAGACCACGCTTCATCTGCGGCACTAAGTCCGTTCCGCCGGCCAGGATTTTCGCCCGGCCCTTATGCTCGGCCAAAAGAGTTAGGGCCGCCCGGACTTTTTCTGGTTCAAAATAGGAAAACTTATTCATCTCTTCTCCACTTCCCCCGTCATTTCATCATTCCCAGGGTCCTGGGCAGCCAGAGGCTTATGCTCGGAACATAGGTGACGATGGCCAGGGCGATCATGGAAATGATGATAAAAATGGCAACCCCCCGGATGATCACCGAAATGGCGGCCCCTTCTTTGGGCACGGCGGTGGCCACGAATAAATTCAGGCCGAAGGGCGGAGTGAACATGCCGATGGAAAGATTTACCGTGGTGATGATGCCGAAATGGATGGGGTCGATGCCCGCTCCCATCACCGCCGGGTAGAGCAGCGGCCCCAGGATGATCGAAGAGGATACGCTATCCACCAAGCAGCCGGCAATCAGAAAGACTATGTTGATCAGGACTAAAACCAAGTAAGGGCTCGAGCTCATCCCCATCACCCAGTTGGCAATCAACGGCGAGAGTTGGCTGGTGGTGACCGCCCAGGAAAAGACCGAAGCCGCGGCTAAAATGATCATGATCTGAGCGGAGACGGTCGCCGAATCCACAATGGCCCTGAAAATTTCCCGGCTGCTCACTTCGCAGTGTACGAACTGGGCTACAAAAAGGGTATAGGTCGCGGCCACACCCGAAGCCTCGGTGGGGGTAAAGACCCCGCCGTAGATTCCCCCGATGATGATCAGGGGCACGCCCAAAGCCCACTTGGCGTCCCAGCAGGCAGACCCAATCTCTCCGAGAGTGGCCCTCTTACTCAGTTTGATGTCCTTATTGCGGGCGTAAAAATAGCAATAGATCATGAACACCAAGGCGATGGTGATCCCTGCGCCGAACCCGGAAACAAAGAGGGCCCCGATGGACATCCCGCAGACCGCCCCCAAAACAATCATGGTGATCGACGGCGGGATGATCAAGGCGATGGCCCCGGAGGCGGTAATGACTCCCAAGGAAAATTTCTTCCCGTATCCCGTTTCGATCAAAGCCGGATAGAGGAGTTTGCCGATGGCGATCACGGTGGCCGGCGCCGAGCCGGAGATGGCCCCGAAGAAGGTGCAGGCCAGCACGGTGGTCATGGCCAGACCCCCTTTGAAATGCCCCACCAGCGTCTTGGATACATTGATGATCCGCCGGGAAATCCCCCCCACCCCGGCGATGTTGGCTGCCAAGATGAAGAAGGGAACGCACATCATGGCAAAGCGGTCCAACCCGGCAAACTGGCGCTCGATGATCCCCATCACCGGAATGGAGCTATACAGATTCAAAAAGAGGAGCACCGAGAGGGCCAAGGAAATAAAGATAGAAGTTCCGCTCAGGAGCAGGATCCCCAGGAGGGCGAAGAGCATGAGATTGGTGTAGTCCATCACTTCTTCTCCATCTGCTCAGCGGCGACTAAGTCCAGGTCGCCCTCGAGAAGCACCTTCTCCCTTCCCACCCATTGGCGCAAGAGAGAAATGGAAAAGTGGATGAACATCAAAGTATATCCTAAGGGGACCGCTAAATAGGGGATCCACATCGGCAGCGGCAAAGACACGCTGGTTCGGCCAAAGGCCTGGGTCAGAAAGACCATGCGATACCCCTGGATCATGCAAAACAGGGAGAAGAGGATGGCCACGACCGTCAAGAACATGTTCCAGTACTTGAGGAATCCTGCCGGCATGACCCGGAGCAGAATATCCATCTTCACGTGCATGCCTTTTTTAGCGCACAACCCGCCGCCGATAAAAGTGGACCAGATGATCACATAACGAATGAGCTCATCCGACCATTCGAAGGTGTAATTGAAAAAATAGCGCATGACCACGCCGCCAAACAAAAGGAGGGTCGCCGAGAGGAGGGTAAACCCCACAAAAGTCTCTTCTAAGAACGTGGCAAAACGGTCGAGCACGAGATAACCTTTTCTTTTTATATTTTTTACCCCGGCTACTTCGCCGCTTTCTCCGCGGCCGCCACTTCTTTGTAGGCCAGCGCTACTAATTCTTTGCCGATCCGGTCCGCAAATTGATCGTGAACGGGCCGGGTTTTTTTGCGGAAAGCGTCCAGCTCCTGGGCGTTCAGCCGGATGGTGCTCAGGCCTTTGCCCTCCATGGTTTTGAGCATCGTCTTTTCCGAGTCGATCACGCCGTAGCGGTCGTCTTTGGCCGCTTCCTGGGCAGCTCCGATGACGATGGCCTGCAGATTTTGGGGAAGCTTATTCAAAAAAGCGGTCGAGAAGGCAAAGACGTGGCCGATCCAGGCATGGTTGCTGATGGTGATGTATTTCTGGACTTCGAAGAATTTCATGTCGTGGATGGTATTAATATCATTCTCTTGCGCCTCCACGACCTTCTGTTGGAGGGAGGTATAAAGCTCATGAAAATCGATGGGCACCGGGTTTGCGTCCAAAGCCCGGAACTGGGCGATGAGGAAGGGATTTTCCATGGTCCGCACCTTGAGGCCCTTGAAATCCCCGGGCTTGCGAATGGGAGAATTGGCGGTGAACTGTTTGAAACCCGTATGCCAGAAGGCCACGCCTTTCACTTTGAGTTTCTTCTCCATCTGATCGCTAATTTCTTTCCCCACTTTGCCATCGGCCACTTTAAAAAGCACTTCGTAGGAAGGAAAGAGGAAGGGCAGGTCGAATACCTGGACGGCCGGCAAAGCGCTGGCCATCCTCGGCAGAGCGGAAATGGAGGCTTCGAGGGTTCCCATCTGCAAGGCCTGCAGGCGCTCTAAGTCATTGCCTAACTGCTGGGCAGGGTAAACCTGAACCTGGATCTCTCCTTTGGACCTCTCTTCCACCAGGCTCTTAAACTTCAAAGAAGCCTGCTGGCGGACCGTTTTCTCCATCTGGTTGTGGCCAACCTTGAGGGTGTATTTAGCAGCCGCAACTGCCCCTTCCGGAATAATGCAAGAAAGCGCCAAAAGAAATGCTGCCCCGAAAACCACTGCCATAATTCCTGTTCTTTTCATGAAACTTTCCCCCTTTGTAGTTGAA
>CAZIDC010000352.1:0-3899 GCA_964537885.1 uncultured Syntrophaceae bacterium
GGAATGATGAAAATCATCTTTTGTTTCCTGCAATTAATCTTCTTTTTGCTTACCATACCCTTAAACCGCGTGTCAACCTTTTTATGGGTCTTGCCGTAACCATTCAGTCACGAGTGGCTATGACAGGAATATCGGAGGAAGTAATCCTGGTAAAAATTCTGCTTTGGCCGGGGGGCCAGGCCAGTATGCGCCGGAAGCATCGGCTGGGATATCTCTGTTCATGGAGTACTCACTGAACCTCCGCCGGAGGAGGCGGAAGGCGTCAGCCCCGCCCCATCCACGGAGAAATCAGCGCCTCATGGTTCCAAGCAGACTGGCCTGGCCCCCCGGCCATGGGCATCCTTGGCCTTTACGCCGAACCTTTCGTCCTCCGACCTTGGCCACCCACCCGTGACTGAAGGGTTACGACAAATGGGCCTTTAGTGTTGCCAAACCTGCTAAGGGATGTTAAAATCCCCTCGTCTTACAAGGAAGGCGAAAAGGCGATGATTAACAAAAAAATTAAAACCCTTGCCCGAATGAAAGTCATCATTCCCCGGCTTAAGGCTGGAAGAAAGAAGGTCGTTTTCACCAACGGCTGTTTCGACATCCTCCACGTGGGCCACATTCGCTACCTCAAAAAGGCCAAAAATTTCGGAGATATTTTGATCATCGGCTTGAATACTGATCGTTCGGTAAAGTTAATCAAGGGCGAAAAACGCCCGATCGTTCTGGAAAAAGAGAGGGCCGAAGTTTTAGCCGCCCTCGAATTCGTGGATTATATCGTCCTTTTCGATGAACCCGATCCCTTGCGCTTGATCGAAGCCTTAACCCCCGACGTTTTGGTGAAAGGTGCCGATTGGGCCAAAGGAAAGATTGTCGGCAAGGAAACCGTGGAAAACGCTGGCGGCCGCGTCATTCGCGTTCCCTTAGTGGACCGAGCATCAAGCACCGGCGTGATCGAAAAGATCATCAAGGTTTATGGCCGGGGTTGATGAAAATTTATATCCGTGGTAGAAGGAAGCAGGACGGATTGGTAACATAAAAAATCTTGAGCAAGGAGGGATTTTTCATGAGCAAAGCGGTATTTACAGCGGCAATCACCGGCTCCATCCATACTCCCACGATGAGCCCCTACCTGCCTATCACCCCGGATCAGATCGCCGATAACGCCATTCAGGCCTACGAGGCAGGAGTTTCCGTAGCCCATATCCATGTCCGGAATCCCGAGAATGGTCAACCCTCTCCCGAAATGGAGCTTTTTAAAAAGGTGCTTACCAAGGTGAAGAGTAAATGCGACATGATCCTTTGCACCACCACTGGCGGCGGCTTTGGGATGACCCCGGAACAACGCTTGAACGTTGTCTCCACTTTTAAACCCGAGTTGGCTTCCTGCAACATGGGCTCGATGAACTTCGCCCTTTTTCCCCTCCTGGAAAAAATCAAAGACTTCAAGTTTCCCTGGGAGAAGCAATACTTAGAGATGACCGAGGATCTGATCTTTCCCAACACCTTTAAGTCCCTGAGAATCTTCCTCAATACCTTCAACGAAAACCAGACCAAGCCGGAACTGGAAATTTACGACACGGGCATGATCAATAACGCGGTTTTCCTGATCGAGCGCGGCCTTCTGCGAACCCCGGTTTACATCCAGTTTGTCCTGGGAATCCTGGGGGGACTGCCGGCCACGGTCGAAAATTTAGTGTTCCTGTATGAAACCGCGCGCAAGACGATCGGGGAAAAGAATTTTGTCTGGTCCGTATGCGCGGCCGGAAGGAATCAAATGCCCATGTGCACCCATGCCCTGCTCATGGGGGGCAATGCCCGGGTCGGTCTGGAGGATGCTTTATCGCTGGAAAGAGGCGTACCGGCCAAGAACAATGCCGAGTTGGCCGCCAAAATTATCCGCATCGCTAAGGAGTTCGGCATCGAGCCGGCCACAGCCGCAGAAACCAGGAAGATTCTCGGGCTGAAGGGTCTTGATAGAGTAGGCTTTTAAAGGACGCTATCTCCCCTTCCATTGCGGTTCCCGTTTCTGCAGGAAGGCTGAGATCCCCTCCCGGATGTCTTCGCACTGGGTATTGAGGGTGAGCTGCGCTTTGAGGTAATCGAGGGCCGCGCCGAATTCCATATCGGCGATGGCATAAAAAGATTTCTTGCCGAGCCCCATCACCGCCGGGCTAAAAGAGGCAAGCCGCTTGGCCACCTCACCCACCTGCTTTTTATATTCAGCCCGGGGAACGCAGGCATTGATGATCCCAACCCGGGCAGCCTCCGCCGCTGAAATCCGCTCGCCCATCATGCAAAGCTCGAGGGCTTTTTTCCGGCCCACGTTGCGGATCAAGGCGGCCGTAACGATATAGGGCCAAAGCCCGCGCTGGATCTCCGGTAGACCAAACTGGGAGTCTTCACTGGCAATGACTATGTCGCACGCCAGGCAAAGGCCGATCCCGCCGGCCAGGCAGTACCCTTCCACCGCCCCCAGAATTGGTTTCGAACAGCGGTTCATCTTGAGAAGAAGGCTGGCAAAGGTGCCCCTTTCTTCGTGTTGGTCAAGAAAAGGCTTATCGGCTGAGAAGCTTCCAGATAGGTCCGCCCCGGCGCAAAAGGCTTTTCCCCCTGCTCCGGTCAGGATGATCACACCAACCCCGCTGTCCGCCGCTGCCTTATCAATCATTAAATTTATATTCGCCAGGACGTTGGCATTGAGGGCATTGCGGGCCTCCGGGCGGTTGATCGTAATCGTGGCCACCCGCTCTTCCGTTGTAAAGAGCACCTCATCAACGTTGCTCATTTTCCCCTCCTCCGCATGAACGAGGTATTGT
This sequence comes from uncultured Syntrophaceae bacterium, assembly GCA_964537885.1. Classification (GTDB taxonomy): domain Bacteria; phylum Desulfobacterota; class SM23-61; order SM23-61; family SM23-61; genus CAZIDC01. The sequence continues at coordinate 2,805 of CAZIDC010000352.1, forward strand.
CAAAACTTAACCACAGGGAACTCATTTTCCCCTTCCCTTTTGTAGTGGCTCGGGAACCGGGAATGCTTCCCGCCGGCAGCATCGGCGGGAGAGAACCTTTCGCCAAGAAAACACTTACTTTCCTTAGAATGAGGCGGGGTGTATTAACCCGACCCATCCATGAAAGAACTACCGCCTCATGATGCCAAGGGGAGTATTTCCGGTTCCCGAGCCTGGAAGTCGCAATCAGATACGTAAGACTTGGCAAAGAATTTTAAAGACGCCTTACATCAAGAATTTCCCTCGCCTCGGCCGGACTTGCAGGTTCACGGCCAGCCTCCTGAACGATTTTTGCCATGGCTTCGATAAGCTCACCGTTACTTGCTGTTTTGGCCCCGCTGGGCAGATAAAAGGTATCCTCCAGACCGGTCCGGGCGTTGCCTCCCAGTTCCAAACACCGGCGGTGCAGCGCCCAGATCTCCTGCCGTCCTATGGCAATTACCTGCCAGCGGCTGGCGGTGGGCATTTCCTCCAATAGGAGCGGCAGCCATTGGGGCTTGGCCGGCATCCCGCTGGCCACCCCCATTACCAGAGATATGTGCGCCGGGCCATCAAACATCCCGGCCTCCTTGTATAGGCCAACGCTGCGGACAATTCCCGTATCGAAGCATTCAAACTCCGGAACGATGCGATCGGCCGTCATCACTTGCAGGAACTTCTGGACTTTTTCCACCGGATTGTCGAAAAGCATGGGGGGCCAGGCCCACTTTCCATCTTTTCTGGTTTTCAAGTAGTTGAGCGACCCGGCGTTGCAGGCCGCCATCTCCGGCTTGAATTTTTCCAGGCAGGCCAGGGGTCCCGAGATATCCGGGCCGGGTACGCCTGTACTCATATTGATAATGATTCTTGGCACCCGCTCTTTGATCGCCGTGATAATCCGGCCTACCGTTTCAGTTTCCCAGGTCGGCAGGTGTCCCTTCCCCGGCGTTTGATTCCGGAAATGGCAATGAACAACAGTGGCCCCGGCGTTGAAGGCCTGTAGGGCATGGTCGGCCATCTCATCAGGAGTCACCGGAACATGGTGCTCCTTTGGATCCGTAAGCACTCCGGTCAGGG
>CAZIDC010000353.1:0-3889 GCA_964537885.1 uncultured Syntrophaceae bacterium
ACTTCAATGGGGTACGTTCATTATCGAGCTACGGGGCAGGGCAAACCGATTATACTTTTGCACCCACTCCCCAGATCTTCCGCCATGTTCATTGAGCTGATGGAGGCTTTGGAGAAAAAATTTAGAGTCATTGCCCCCGATTATCCCAGCTACGGGATGTCCGACCACGTTTCAGGTCAACCCACCATTGGGGATTACGCCAGGGTGGTCACCGAGGTGATGGACGCCCTAAGAGTGGAAAGGGCGGATATCTATGGGGACACGGTGGGCACCTACGTTGCCGTAGAGTTGGCCAACGCGTACCCCAAGAGAGTGGGAAAAGTCATTCTTGCGAATTTACCCTACTATCTAACCAAGGATTATATGAAAGGGCGCCATACCCCGTTCAAGGCTCAATACCGTACGGATTCCACGGGGTTTCCTCAGACACGGACTATGGAAGAGATCCTGGAGAAGGATGCCGGACACACCCCGATGAATCCCACGCAGTCCTGGTTAGATCGGGATAACGTCTCCTTGATAGAGACCGGAAGAGACATGTGGCAGGCGCTGGACGCGATCACCGTTTACGATTTTCACGGCAACCTCGATCGCCTTCAGGTTCCCGTGTTGATGATCTGGGGAGAGCACTTCCCTTACACCCAGCACAAAGACCATGCTAAAAAGCGCGTCAAAAACAGTCAGGAGATGGTGATTAAAGGGGGTAGGTTTCTGGTGCCCGTTGACCATACCGCCGAGGTCGCGCAGGCGATCTTAGCCTTTTTGGGATGATAAGAATTTGCAGGAAACCCGTTATTTTTTTGCGATACTTCCATCCCACAAAAAATAGGAGGAGGAATCAGCCATGAAGAAAATTGTGAAAAATCTATTTTTCATCTGGGCCCTGGTTCTTTTTATGGCCCAATCCGTTATGGCGGCCAATGTCTATGAATTCACGCTCTCGGTTGACACCGTGATGGACCATCCCAGGAATCAGGGTGTGCTCATTTTCATCAAAAACCTGGAAGAAAAATCCAAAGGACAATTGAAAGTTAAATTCTACCACAGCGCTCAATTGTATAAAGACGCGGATATCCTCAAAGCGATCACTCTGGGAACCGTGGACATGGCCCTCCCCGGAATTTGGTTCTTGGATAAATTGGACCCCAACGCCGCGTTGCCCCTCCTGCCCATGTTTTATGGCCAGAAGGATGAGGTGATTCAAAAGCTCGTCGACGGGAAATTTGGCCAAATGGTCAACGAGTCCCTGTCGAAAAAGATCAATGTCGTCATCCCAGGCCGCTGGCAAGATCTGGGTCATGCAGCTCTTTTTACCACCAACAAGAAAATTACCAAGCTGGAGGACCTGAAAGGATTGAGGATTCGACATATGGGCTCTAAAATAAGCTCCGAGAAACTGCGGGCGATGGGGGCGAACCCCGTGCCGATCCCCTGGCCGGATATGGCCATGGCGCTCATGCGGGGTACGTGCGATGGGCTCATCACTTCTCCCAAAGCTCTTCACAGCGCAAAATTAGTTGAAGCCGGCATCACCTATGAACTTGCGGACAAGAATATTTTTTCCCATTACATCCCCATGTGCAGCAAGAAATTCTGGGGACGGCTGCCGGCGGATTTGCAGAAGATATTCAGCGAAGCCTGGAACGAACATATCCCTCAAGAGCGCGTGTTAGCCCTCAAAATGCAGGCGGAGGGGGAGGCGGCCGTCGAGGAGCTCTTGAAGAAGAAAGGGGGAGGGATTTATCGACCCAGCGACAAAGAATTGGCCCAATGGCGGCAGCACATGATGCATATTCAAGACCCCCTGGTAAAGGAATTGGGAATGGATACCGAACTGGTTAGAATCGCCATGGACATGCTGGGAATGAAATAATGCAGGAGGGATAGGAAAACTCTCATGGGGAAGATAAGGAGAATTCATGTACTCTATCTTCCCCATTTTCTCAAAACATGAAACGATCCTGACGGAGAGGATATGGAAAAAGCTTTAAGAGTATGGGATTGGTTGGAAAAATATGTGGCGGCGGTTGTCGGCTTGATCGCGACTCTCCTCCTGCTTTATTCCATCTTCATGAGATATTTTTTTAAGACCCCCCCGGAATGGACGGAAGAGATCGTTATTTATATGTTCATCTTGATCATTTACATCACGGCCAGCAGTTTGGTTGCCGAGGGGAAACATGTGCGAGCGACCTTCGTTGTTGAGCGACTTCCTGAAAAATATCGCCGCGGGGTCGAGGTTATGAACGGGTTTCTTGCCCTGGGTTTCTGTCTGGGGGTGACCTATTTAGCCCTCCTCATCGTGAAGGCAACCTTCCTGAGCGGTGAAAGATCCGAATCTTCCCTTCGCTTTCCTATGTGGATTACCTTTCTTTGCGTTCCCATGGGAACTTCTTTACTCTCTTTGAGATATATCAGACGCCTATACCGCCTTTTTTTCCACTTTTCCCCGGAAGATTTGTGAGGGGGAGCCTTTGCCAAAATCGGTTCGGAGGTTTTGAATGATCGCCGCCTTACTGACGATCTTTGCCTTTTTACTTTTTTCAGGTCTTCCCATTTTTCTCACTTTTGGAATTACCGCGCTGTTGATGTTGGCCTTTTTTTCCCCCATCCCGCTTCTTATGGTGCCGGAGGTTATGTATAATTCCCTGGGAGGGTTTACCTTACTGGCCATTCCGTTCTTCACCCTTACGGCCCAATTTATGCTGAAAGGGGGCAGCTCTCGATATTTGATTAACCTTGCCAACTGCCTCGTTGGACATTGGTGGGGGGGGCTGGCCATTGTCTGCGTCATTTCGGGCATGTTCTTCGGGGCCATTTGCGGCTCCAGCGTAGCTTCGGCCATCGCCTTGGCCGTTATTCTGGTTACGGCCATGACCAACGGAGGCTATCCCGGCTCTTTTGCCACGGGGGTCGTGGCCGCCTCCGGTACGCTGGCCATCATGATTCCTCCCAGTATCACTATGGTGTTATATGGGATTTTGACCGACCAGTCAATCCCCAGACTCTTTTTAGGAGGGGTCATCCCCGGATTCTTACAGGGGATTCTCTACATTCTGTGGATTTACTTCTTTTCCAAACGCCATGGTTACAAAGGAGCACAGGAAGCGACAGGAAAGGAAACCCTGGCAGTCGCCCTAAAAGCCGTCCCCGCTTTGACCTTGCCCGTAATCATCATGGGGGGTATTTACTCCGGCTTCGTTACGGTTACAGAGGCCTCGGCCCTTGCCGCAGGGGCCGCGATAATCCTGGCGGTATTTATTTACAGGGAAGTAAAGCTCCGGGAGGTATTACCGGTTTTTGCCGAGGGCCTGAAATCGGCCGGCATGATTATGATCATCATCTCCACGGCCATGGTGTTCGGCCAATGGATCACCCATGCCGGTATTCCCGCGGATTTGGTTTCCTTCGTTCGAGATATCCAGCTTCCTGCATGGGCTTTTCTTCTCTTCGTTACCCTTCTGCTCACCATTCTGGGTATGTTTCTCGAGGTGGCTTCCATTCTCTTCATTACCGTACCGATTCTTTTCCCGATGCTAAAGGAGCTGGGGATTGATCCCATTCACTTTGGCATATTCATCGTTGCCAACATGGAGTTAGCCTTGATTACTCCGCCCGTCGGGCTGAACCTCTATGTTCTCTCGGGGGCCAGCGGAGTGCCTCTCAACGAGGTCATTAAAGGGTCTTTGCCCTTTATGATCATCGGGCTCATTTTAATATTCATGGTGGCGTATATTCCCCAGTTGGTGCTGTTCCTGCCTAATTTGCTGATGGCAAAATAAGAGAGAGTTAAATTGTAAAACCTACCAGGGGAAGATCACGGGAGAATTATTAAGAAAAGGAAGGGAATTCTCGCCCTCAACTCCCGGCTACCACATGGTCAGCTACT
>CAZIDC010000354.1:0-3877 GCA_964537885.1 uncultured Syntrophaceae bacterium
GTTCGTGGTGAGCTTGTCGAACCACAAAAAAATACTTTTGCAAGAGCCTCATTCGTTATGATTTATAATCTTCTTGCTCTGTGTGCTCTGTGGTGAAATTTTATTGTTTTTGAATCGCCCCCTGCGGGCAGACCTGAACGCAAACGCCGCATCCCGAGCAAAGGTTCTTATCAATCCTGGCCATTCCGGATTGCGGATCCGGGCCGATGGCCGGGCATTCGAAATCCCGAAAACAGACCTCGCAGGCGATACAATCATCGGTGATTTCCATGTCGTATGACTTTTGCTTCAGGCCTGCTCCCGGATTCATCAGGCAGGGGTGCCGGGCGATAATGACCGAGACTCCCCCGTTCTCCGAACGAGTGGCCCGGTCTGCTTGCTTGATGATGCGGGTCATCTCTTCGAGCTGATAAGGGTCGATGATGGTGAGGTTTTGCGCTCCGCAGGCCCTGACCAGGTCTTCAAGGGCCACGGCTTTCCCCTGCCGGCCGTCGGCCAGGCGTTCCAGCCCCGGAGTGGGCTGGTTGCCGGTCATGGCTGTGGTCGAATTGTCCAGGATGATAAGAACGAACTTTGCCCCGTTGTGCACGGCATTAATCAGGGCCGGTACTCCGGCGTGGTAGAAGGTGGAGTCGCCGATCGTGGCCACAATCGGGGGGGCTTCCCCTTTCATCCGGAAAGCATGGTAGAAACCTGCCGCCAGGCTGATGGCCGCCCCCATGCAAAGAACGGTGTCCACTGCTCCAAGGTTGAGCCCCAGCGTATAACAGCCAATGTCGCTCGGATAAATTCCTTGGGGAAGAGCCTGGCGGATGGCAAAGAAGGCGGGCCGGTGGGGGCATCCGGGGCATAGAGTGGGGCGTCTAAGCTTGCCGGCCGGAAGAGGTTTCTTCTCTTCAGGAATACCGATAAAAGTCCGGATGCTTTCCGCAAGGGAATCGGGGATGAGCTCTCCCTGGGGCGGGATTGAGCCATCCATCCTTCCCCGGATGCGGCCACGCATGGCTAACTGCATCTCGATCACCGGATAGGTCTCTTCGATTACCAGAATATCTTCAAAAGGTTTGATTTCTTCAAGAATGGACCGGGCATTCAGAGGGAAGGGCATTTTGATCTGATAAAGGGCGATCCGATCTTCCAGTTTTAACTCCTTGATGACGTCGTAGGTATGCGCCAGAGCAACCCCGGAGGAGAGGATGCACCGGCGGGCGCTGCCGCTTCCCAGGATCTTTGACCAAGAGTCTTTTCCGTATTTTTCGGCGATGGCTTCGACCTTCTGGTTCAACTTGTGGTGCAGGGTCAAACGGTATCTCGGAGTGGCGGCCCAGCGCTGGGGGTCTTTGGAGAAGCCCGAGGGGGAAGAGGGAGCGGGGATTTCCTTTAGAAGGATTGCCTGCCGGGAATGGCAAACTCGGGTGGTAGGCCTGATCATCACCGGGATTTCAAACTCTGCGGAAAGGGAGTAAGCGGTTTGGACCATCTCTTTGGCTTCCGAGGGAGAGGAAGGATCCAGGACAGGAATCTTGGCCAGCATGGCCATCATCCGGCTGTCCTGTTCGGTCTGTGAGCTGTGAGGGCCTGGGTCATCGGCGGAAATGACCAAGAATCCTCCCTTGACCCCTGTGTAGGCGGAGCTCATCAGGGGATCGCAAGCCACGTTCAGGCCGACCTGTTTCATGCTGACGGCAGCCCGGCCTCCTGAGTAACTGATGGCAAGGGCGGTTTCAAAGGCCACCTTTTCATTGATGGACCACTCCCCTATGGCCGGACTCTTTTCCGCTTTGGCCATGTGGAGGAAGGAGGATAAAATTTCGGAGGCCGGGGTTCCGGGGTAGGAAGCGGCAAAGGAGCAGCCGTTCTCCAGCAGCCCGCGGGCGATCGCCTCATTTCCCAAAAGAATCTTTTTCAATTCCTTCTCCTGATTTTTTTGGCCACAGAGTTCGCAGCCTGGCTATGCCGCGCTGTGAACTCTGTGGGTAAAAAAATCAAAAAGCCGTGGACAACTTGAAGCTGCCCACGGCTTTTTGATTCCTATAGGTCATTCCGGCCGGCTTACGGGCAGACTTCACCTCCTTGGTTGTTCCACCACCACCAGCCCCAGAATGTTGATTGTTTTTGGCCCATGCAACCTTTCCTAAAAATGAGTATCTCTTTTTACTACACCATAGTTAATCTTGTCAAGGATTTTTTGAACTCACCATCATTTTTCCCAAGCCCCACCCGGGACTTAGGGCGAAGCTTTTATTATCATTGCAATTTAGTTCTTGTCATGGTATTTTAACCCGAGTTTTTCACTTGGGTTTCCTTTTTTTTGCAGTCTTCACGGGGCCAGAAGTCAGCTTAAAACCTATAAGTTAACAAGGGGGATAGGATGGTAAAAGATGCCGTGCTGGGCTTGTGGCCTGCCCTAACCACAGCGCTTTATACTCTCATTCTCGGCCCACTCGTGATCTTAATCGATCTGTTCAGCAAAACCGGGGAGACTCCCTACAAAATCGGAAGGTTTTGGGCCTGGCTCATTATGGTGACGAACAGGGTTAAGCTGTGCGCCGAAGGTCTGGAAAAAATTGGGAAGAACCGGTCCTACGTTTTTATCTCCAATCATTCAAGCAATCTTGACCCGCTGGCAGTGGCCTGGATTCTGTCGAACACGCTGCGTTTCATCGGAAAGAGTTCTCTGGAAAAAATCCCTTTATTTGGTTGGGCAGCCCGCCGGGCACGGGTAATATTCATAGATCGCAGCGACAGCCATAAGGCGATCGAGACCGTCAATAAAGCCATCAAAGAACTCAAGGAAGGAATCAGCGCCTATTTCTTCGCGGAAGGGACGAGAAACCTCAACGGGAAGCTTCAATCCTTTAAAAAAGGGGGGGTTGTCCTGGCCCTCAAGGCGAGACTTCCGATTGTCCCCATCACGATCCTGGATAGCCATAAACTTTTTCCCAAGAGGGCGCTGCGGATCAAACCGGGGGTGATGAGGATCATCATCGGAGACCCGATTGAGACCTTCTCTTACGGGGAAGGGGATAAAGACATGATCTTGGAAAGGGTGAAGTCAATTATTGCCCAAAATTTACAATGTTATTCTCTTGCCGAAGGGGATTAAAGCGGGAACTTTTAGACGAAGATTAAAAAAGGTGCTGCCCGGCCTCTTGGCAGCACCCTTTTAGAGAAGCAAGCTGGTTATATATCCTGGTCCGTAATTTCTCCCCTGAACTCACGGATGAAAAGGTAATCCTGCACGATCCCGTCTTTGATGAAAACTTCCAACTTCTGCTTATCATATTTCTGGGGCCTGTACCAGCGGTCATAGGCTTCGTAATAATAATTATAAATATATTTTTCTCCTCCTGCGGGCAATTTTTCAACCTTGGCTGGTTTGCCGAAGAGTCCTACGACCTGTGCCGCCGTTGTTTGCCCTTTGAACACCTGGCTCCTTTTCTCGGCGTCGAACCTCGTGCCCTGAGTTATTGTGGGACCGCAGCCGAAGGCGAAGGCAAGCCAAAGAACCAAAATCATAATTCCCCATCTCATTTTCTTCTCCTTTCGCAAAGGTATCGGATAGAATTAAAGAATCAAAGATTGGCGGTCGACCCAAACTTCGGGTACCTTGATCTTCCGCTCCGGCTATTCTTTGAGGAAAGCTTCTTTTTCTTCTTCAGTAAATTTATAGGTTTGAACAACCCCATTTTTAACGATCACTTCTAATTTCTGAGCCCCAAGGGTGTTGATCGTCCACCAGTGGGGGTGTTTGGCGCAATACTCATAGATGTAAATATCCTCGCCTGAAGGTGATTTATTGATCTTGTCGGGTTTGCCAAAGAACTCTTCCACTTTGGCCACCTGGGTTCCGCCGGGGTTTAATTGTTTCACTTTC
>CAZIDC010000355.1:0-3875 GCA_964537885.1 uncultured Syntrophaceae bacterium
ATTTTTGAACTATTTTTTCTCTGCGTTCTCCGCGTGCTCGGCGGTAAAAAAATTTTTAAAGTACTTTCGGGAGGATAGCAAGGATGGGCCGGTACGATGATGACCGGGAGGAGCTGAGCTGGCGGGAAATCGACAAGATGCGCGACCGCAGCCGGCATACCAGCGGCGACCGGAAAAGCTTGCGGGAGCGTTCCCTGCAATCGGATTGGGCCAAGAAGCAGCACCTGCGGGCGGCAGAAAAATTTTTCCAGGGAAAGAAGGGAACCGCGGCCTACCAAGCCGCCCACAACGCCTTGCACGAAAAATACGGAACCCCGGAATTTCAGCAGGCCCTGCAGAACTTCCTTAATGACTTTGGCCTTCCCGATGAATGGGGAACCCTTCTTTTTGTTCTGGATGGACAGGATCCTAAGTGGGTAAAGGAAGCCCTGACCACGATGAAGGGGATGTATGCCCAACGCAGTTTAATGGAGCAGAGAGGCTATAAAGGGAAATTAAAGGTATTGGCGATGAGCACCAAGGATAAGTCCCTTAGGCAGGACTGTTCGAAGATTCTGGAGGAGTTATGATGGAACAGACCAAATGGATTCTATCTCTTAGGGAACAGGTCAAAAGGATCTCCGCCCTCCCCTTCTATCAAAAACGCTTTCAGACCGCAGGGCTTGAGCCGGAGGATATCCGCACCCTGGAGGATTTCCGGAAAATTCCCCTCATGGATACCAAGGATATGCAAAAGGACCTGGAAGAACATCCCCCCTATGGATCTCTTTTCCACCCGGATACAGTTCGGGTAACCTTGAGCCCCGGTCCTAAAGGCTTGATGCCCGTTTACCATACCCGGCAAGATGTAGAAGAAGTTAACCAGGAGCTGGCTGCCATGTACCGGGCCTGCGGCGTGGGGCCGCAGGACATTGCGGCCATCACCTTCGGTTACCATCTCTTCATTGCCGGCATTACCATCCACGGTGGATTCGAAACCCTGGGTTGCAAGACCATCCCCTTGGGCCCGGGAGAGTCCCAGAGGACCGCCGAAATCCTGAACCGGTTCCAAGTTACGGTTCTGGCCTCCAACCCCAGCTTTGCCTTGAAGGTAGCCCAGGAGGGAGTTCAATCCATCCGGATCCTTTTCGCCGGTGGGGAACCTTTTTCCAGCGTGGAGGGATATAAAGCGAAGCTGCGGCAGGCTTTCGGCCCCATTGGTTTGATTGACTCCTACGGCCTTGGCCAATCAACTCCTGTGGCCCGGGAGTGCAAGGAGGAGCGGGGATTGCACGTGGCCGATAACCTGATTTACTTAGAGATCGTGGAACCGGAAACCGGAAAAGTTCTTCCCGATGGGGAACGCGGAGAAGTGGTGATCACCCACCTCCGCCGGCAAGGTTCCCCCCTCTTGCGATTCCGCACCGGAGACCTGAGCTTGATGGAACATAGTCATTGTCCTTGCGGCAGGAACGCCACTTTGAACCAAGGAGTTCTGGGCCGCACCGATGAGATGCATAAGGTCAAAGGCGTTAAGCTCTACCCTTCCCAGATCGATCATATCCTGCGCCCCCTGCCGGATTACTCGCCAGGCAAGTATCAGGTAACGCTCAGCTCGAAGCCCGGCGGAGGAGATTCCTTCCGTTTGATTGTCGAAGGGAAAGATCCGGGGCCGGGAGAAATTGAAAAGATCATCGAGCGGATGAAAGGAAGCCTGCTGATCAAGCCGGATCAGGTGGAGTTCATCGAGAAGCTGCCCGCAGGGCCGAAAGTAATGGATGAAAGGTACTAAGAATCAATGGGCCATGGGCAGGGAGAAATCGATGAAAATCATTTTTCATGAGCGGTTCTACGAAGTGTATACTTCCGATCCCGCGGCAGCCGCCGGAAGGATGGAGGCCATCGTTCAGGTTCTGGGGAATGATTTTGAGTTTATCAAGCCCTCTCCAGCATCGGCAAAAAATCTATCCCTGGTCCATACGCCGGAACACATTGAGCGAATAAAACACTTGCCGGACGTCTATGAGGTTGGAGTGCTTTCAGCCGGCGGAGCCATCATGGCCGCGGAAATGGCCTGGCGCGGGGAGACGGCCTTCGCCCTTATCCGGCCGCCGGGTCATCATGCCAGTCCTGATTCCTGCTGGGGATTTTGTTACTTCAGCAACGTCGCCATCGCCCTCAAAAACCTTATGAACAAAGGGGGGGTGAAGAAAGCCCTGATCCTGGATTTCGACTTGCATTTTGGTGATGGGACGGAAAATTCCTTCACTGGAACTCCCGGGGTCGTTTACTTCCACCCGGAAGGTTACTCAGGACCGGAATTCATCGAGAGAACGCAGCAACGATTGGAACAGGCGCAAGATTTCGACATTCTGGCAGTATCCGCAGGGTTTGACCGGCACCGGGAAGATTGGGGCGGGCTATTAAGCACGGAAGATTACCGGACGATCGGATCTCTGGTAAAAGTCTGCTCGCAGAAGGTTTGCCGGGGCCGGCGCTTTGGCGTGCTTGAAGGCGGATACAACCATGACGTCTTGGGGCAAAATGTCCGGGCCTTTTTGGAAGGAATGAGAAATTAAGGGTTCAAGGGGCCGAGGATTCATGGGGTCAAGTGGTAAAAGAAAAAGTGTCATACGCCACAAATCTTGAATCTTTGCTTTTTTCACTTGAACCCTCGCCCCCTTGAACCCTTGACCCCTATTTTAAAATGTATTTTCTCACTTGGGCCAGGGCCATCTTGGTCATTCGCTCTTCAATGAACCGCATGGCAAACGGCCAGCGCTGTTCAATTAATTCTGTCCCTTGCCCGTAAGCCAGGGCTATATAAACCTGATGATCTTCCTCTTTGTTCCTGGCCACCCGCCCCGTTAAACCCAACCCGAGATCAGCTCCCGAAAGATTCCGCACCCCCTCGGCCAGAGCTTTGGTTGACTCCGGCCCGTGTAGTTCCCTTTCCCTAAAATAAAAACCAGGCCCATCCATGACCTTCCCGGCCATCATGGGATTTACAACAGTCAGACCCAGCCGAAAGAATTTACTGTTTTCTTCCATCTTTTTCAGGGTCTGGATGACTGAACTGCCAAAGGAAGTTTCGGCCACCGCCAGGGTCAGGTTTCCCCGGCGTAAAAGGCAGCCCAAGATTCCTTCGTAGGTTTCCTCATCGGCCCCGAAGACGAAGCCCTTTAATCGAGTTCTGATTTCCGCCTCCAGCGGGGCGATAAGAGCTTCGGCCAGGGACTTCTCAGCGGCTTTGACAGTGAGGCGAATGTGGATTTCTCCGATTTGGGTATGAGCCAGCAGGCCAATCGTTGGGTTTGTGCCCTGTTCGATCAAGTCTTTGATCCGCTCGTCCACCATGCTTTCTCCGATTCCAAACAGCTTGAGAACGCGGGAAACGATTAACTCCCGGATGCCCAGCTTCTCCCTCAAGTAAGGGAGGACGCTATGTTCCATAAAATAGCGCATCTCGTGGGGAACGCCCGGAACAGCGATCATCACCCGGCCATCCTGCTCGGCGATAAAACCCGGCGCAGTACCCACCGGGTTTTCGATGGGGATGGCCCCTTCCGGGATAAAGGCCTGTTTGCGGTTGTTGGAACTCATGGGCCGGCCAATCCGGTTGAAAAAATCGTTGATTTGGTCAAAAAGGCGGGGCTGAAAAACCAAAGGCCGGCCCAAAACTTCAGACACCGCTTCCCGAGTCAGGTCATCGAGGGTCGGGCCGATGCCCCCGGTCGTGATGATAAAATCCGATCGACTTAAGGCGGTTTTCAAGGTGCTTTTAAGACGCTCCAGGTTGTCGCCGACCGTAGCCTTGAAATGCAAATCCAGTCCCACTGTGGTCAATTGCTGGGCGATGTGGGCCGAGTTGGTGTCCACAATCTGGCCGAGCAACA
>CAZIDC010000356.1:0-3849 GCA_964537885.1 uncultured Syntrophaceae bacterium
TTCCATGGGCTGGTTGACGAGGCGGTTGGGAGCGATCCTCTGGCCAATCTTTACCGGCGAACCCAAAATGTCCATGTTATTTACCCTCAATCTTTCCTCAAATCCTACCCCAAACCTTTTCCCGGCCAACTTCAGTGATCTCCACCTCCACCTCCTGGTTGATGAATTCCTCACCATAGGGAATGTGCACGGGAATGTAATTCCGGGAATAGCCTTTAAGCAGTCCGCTTCCCCGGTCCCTCTTGCTTTCGACCAGCACTTTCAGCTTCTTCCCCCTAAAAGCGCTGTAAAAAAGCCGTCTCTTCTTCTCCCCCAGCTCCCGCAAACTCCGGCACCGGTCTTTGATAACCGGGGAAGGGACCTGCCCCGGGAAGGTTGCCGCCCACGTGCCCTTCCGTCTGGAAAAGGGGAAGACATGGAGGTAAGCGATGGGCAGGTCTTCAATCAGGTTCACCGTATTGCGGAAAGCCTTCTCGTCTTCTCCGGGGAATCCGCCGATTATATCCACGCCGATGGCCAGATCCGGAATAGCCTGAACCAGCCGGCCTACTAAATGTCCAAAGAAAGCGGCGGAATAGGTACGGTTCATTCTCCGCAAAATCCCGTCGTCTCCGCTCTGCAAAGGAATATGCAGGTGGGGGCAAATTTTTACCGACCGGGCCAGAAAATCGATCAGCGAAGGGGTGAACTCGGCCGGTTCTATGGAACTCAGGCGCACCCGCGCCACTGGGCTTTCCTGTTCAAAGAGCTGCAAAAGCTGCCGCAAGGAACGAGGGGGGATCAAATCTTCCCCGTAAGTCCCTAAGTGGATTCCGGTAAGGACGATCTCGTGGAAACCCCGTTCGCAGAGGTCGCCGGCCTTCGCGAGTGCCCTTTTAAGAGGAAGACTGCGATTCCTCCCGCGGGTATGGGGAACAATGCAATAAGAACAGAAGGAGTTGCATCCATCCTGGACTTTGAGGTAGGCTCGGGTGCGCTCGGCCCAAAGAGGGAGCCCCCCATCTTCAAAAGGTCGTCGCTCCTCCATCGAAGACAAGAGAGTCTCAGCTTCTTTGAGCTTTTTCCGCGAGGCCACGATCCCCGGAATATTTTTTTCTTCGCCAACGCCCACGATAAAGTCGACGCCGGGAATAGCCTTCAAAGCATCCGGTCCAACCTGGGCATAACAACCCGTGACGATGACCTGGGCCCTGGGATTTTTAGTGATCGCCCGCCGGATGAGTTGGCGGGATTGGTAATCGGTCTTCTGGGTTACGGTGCAGGTGTGCACGAGGCATACATCGGCCTCTTGTCCGAAAGGAACCAGGGTATGTCCCTGGGCCGACAACGCCGCAGCGAGCGAAGCTGCATCACTCTGATTGACTTTGCAGCCCAACGCGGCCTGGGCGATTTTTAGAACGCCTTTTCGATCCATCCTCCACCCAAAATCTCATCCCCCCGGTAAAAAACCGCGGCCTGCCCTGGAGTCACGGACTTCTGGGGGCTCTTAAAAATCACCCTGACTTTACCCTCTCCATCCTTGGCCTTTATCGGGGAGAGGACCGCCGGCGCTCCAGAGTGCCGGTACCGGATCTGCGCCAAAGCTTCTACCTCTCCTTCGAGGCCGGGGAAAGAAATCCAGTTCAATCCCTTAGCCACCAGGCCCTGGACCAGGAGTTCTTCTTTTACCCCGGCCACCACCCGATTCTTTTCGGCTTCCAGCGCCAGAACATAATGGGGTTGAGGGGCCGCAATGCGCAGGCCGCGGCGCTGGCCGATGGTGTAGGAATAAAGCCCCCGGTGATGCCCCAGGACTTTTCCCTGCCGATCGACGATCTCTCCCGGCCGGGAAATTTCTTTTCCCTTCCGCATCTCTATAAACTTTCGGTAGTCGTTATCCGGGATGAAACAGACTTCCTGGCTTTCTTTTTTATAAGCCGCCCTGAGGCCGAGTTTGACGGCCTGCTGCCGGATCTCGACCTTGGACTTCTCTCCCAGGGGGAAGAGCCCTTTGGCCATTTGATCCTGGGTCAGGGAAAAAAGGAAATAAGACTGATCTTTTTGGGGGTCTTTCCCGCGCAAGAGCAAATACCTTTTCCGGTGTGGGTCCAGAATGATCCTGGCATAATGCCCCGTGGCCAGGGCTCTGGCCCCCAGCTCTTCCGCTTTTCTGAGCAGGAAGCCAAACTTAATCCGCTCGTTGCAGCGCACGCAGGGATTAGGAGTTCGGGCTTGCAGGTATTCTTCTGCGAAATATTCCACCACTTCTTCTTCGAAAGCCTTCCGGAAGTTGATTACGTAGTGCGGGATCCCGATTTGGTCGGCTACCCGGCGGGCATCCCGGAGATCATCCGGGGAGCAGCAACTGCCGGATTTACGCTGCCGGTCCGGGATGGCCTGTCCTTCGCAGGGATCCTTTGGGGCCACGTCCCAAAGGTGCATGGTCAGGCCGATGACCTCGTACCCTTCTTCTTTTAAAATGGCTGCGGCCATGGAACTATCCACCCCTCCGCTCATGGCCACGGCCACCCGGCCTTTAGCGCCAGAAACCACTTCTTTTCCTTTATTTTAATCCACCGGGGTCGCCGAGAAAAATGACCCGATGACCCAATAACTTAATGACTCAGCGCCCCAATGACTTCTTTTTATACAACGGGGACATATCCCGGAGCCGCTGCACAATAGCGGGCAGCACGTCCAGCACGTAATTTACATCCTCTTCCGTGTTGGCCCAACCCAGGCTGAAGCGAATGGCGCTCTGGGCAATCTCGTGCGGGATCCCCATGGCCAGGAGCACGTGGGAAGGCTCCAGCGAACCTGAGGTGCAGGCCGAACCGGAAGAAACCGCAATTCCTTCCAGGTCCAGGTTCAACAGCAACGATTCTCCTTCGATGAAAAGAAAGCTCATGTTCAAGGTGTTGGGCAGGCGTTTGGTTGGGTGGCCGTTGAGCTTTACCTCGGGGATCCGGCGGATGATCTCCTGCTGCAGCCGGTCCCTCAAGGCCAGAAGGTGGGCGCGGCGCTTGGCGAAATCCCGCTGGGCGATTTCACAGGCCTTTCCGAGGCCGACGATGTAGGGAATGTTTTCGGTCCCGGCCCGCCGGCTTCGCTCCTGGCTGCCCCCATGAATGAGCGGGGCCAGCTTCGTTCCCGTGCGAATGTACTGCGCCCCGATTCCCTTCGGGGAATAAAGCTTGTGCCCGGAAAGAGAAAGAATGTCCACGTCCATCTGTTTGAGGTCGATCGGAAGCTTGCCTGCGGCCTGCACGGCGTCCGTATGGAAGACGACCCCCTTCTCGCGGGCGATTGCCCCGATCTCTTTAACCGGGAAAACCGTGCCGGTCTCGTTGTTGGCAAACATGATGGTGATCAGGATGGTCTGGTTTTTGATCGCGCGACGGAGTTCCTCAAGATCGATCATCCCCTCACTGTCCACAGGAAGGTAGGTGACTTCGCAGCCTGTTTTCTCCAGGAACTGGCAGGTATTCAGTACCGCGTGATGTTCCACCCGGGTGGTGATGATATGATTTCCCTTCTCCTTCGACCCCAAGGCGACTCCTTTAATGGCCATGTTATCGCTCTCTGTGCCGCAGCCGGTGAAGATCACCTCCTCCGGAGAAGCATTCAAAAGCCCAGCCACTTTCTCCCGGGCCTCGTCCAGATACTTCCTTACCTGCCGCCCGGCCCAATGGATGCTGGAGGAATTCCCGAACTGGTCTTTGAAAAAAGGCATCATCGCCTCCAGGACTTCCGGATGCACCGGGGTGGTGGCATTATGATCCATATAAACTTGCCGCATACTTTCGCTCCTCATTAAATTTCCGTTTTTCTCCCAAAGATTGGCCAAGAGAATTCAAGGGGTCGAGGGTT
>CAZIDC010000357.1:0-3832 GCA_964537885.1 uncultured Syntrophaceae bacterium
TAGCGGTTCATAACGTCAGCCTGGAGATTGTTAGGGGGGAATTTTTTACCTTGCTCGGGCCCAGCGGCTGCGGCAAGACAACCCTTTTGCGGTGCGTGGCGGGTTTCGTTGATATCGGGCAAGGGCAGATTTTTTTTGGGGATCGGCGAATCGATACCATTCCCACCCACCAGCGGGGCGTGGGAATGGTTTTCCAGAACTATGCCATCTTCCCCCATCTTTCGGTTCAAGACAACATTAAATACGGGCTCAAGGCCCGCAAGGTGCCGGCGGTTGAGCAGCTAAACAAAGTTAAAAAAGTTCTTTCCCTGGTCCATATGGAAGGGCTGGAAAAGCGCCTGCCGAACCAGCTTTCCGGCGGGCAACTCCAAAGGGTAGCCATTGCCCGGGTTTTGGCCATCGAACCCGAGGTCCTTCTAATGGACGAACCCCTTTCCAACCTCGACGCCAAGCTGAGAGTCGAGATGCGCGGCGAGATACGGGCCCTCCAGAAAAATCTGGGCATAACAACCATTTATGTTACCCATGACCAAGAAGAGGCGCTATCGATCTCCGACCGGATCGCGGTCATGAACTACGGAGTCATCCGCCAGGTCGCCAGGCCCTGGGAGATTTATTCCCAGCCCCAAGATACCTTTGTAGCCGGGTTCATCGGCGCAACCAACTTGATCCCTGTCGAGGTGGCCAAAACAGGGAACAAAAAGCTTGTCGGCCGCTGCGGCCCAATCTCCTTCGGCCTTCCGCCACAAGACGATCTGAATTTAGGGGAGCGGGTAAAATTGGCCATAAGACCCGAGTTTATCCAGATCCTCTTTCCCGGAGAAACAGCCCCTCCGACCCATTGGCCCCTGGAAGGGCGGGTCACCCGGGTGGAGTACCTTGGCCATATGGTCAAATATATCATTGCGATCACGGAGGAGATCAAGTTTTTGGTCCTGAGCTACAATACCGATCCGTCTCAACTTCGCAATCCGGGCGAAACGATCCGCATCCATTATCCGACCGAGCGCGCTTTGGTTTTTCGGGAGGAGCAGAGGACGTGAAGAATCTCTTCTGGAACCTGACCGCCATCTTGATCTTTATCGCCGTCATTTTCTTCCTCATCGTCCCCGTCTCCATGGTTTTAATCGGCAGCTTTCAGGACTCGGAAGGGGGCCCTTTCACTTTAAAGAATTTTCAAAAATTCTCCATGTACCGGACCTACTGGCAAAGCCTTGGGAACAGCGTGGGCGTTAGCTTGGCCGCTTCGCTTTTGACCATCCTCCTGGCTGTACCCATGGCTTTCCTGGTAGCCCGTTATAATATTCCCGGCAAGCCTTTCCTCGTGGCCATGAGCACGATTCCTCTGATGGTCCCCAGTTTCATCGCCGCTTTTTCCTGGATCTTGCTCCTTGGCCGGTCCGGCGTGTTGACCTCCTGGATTCGATCCTTAGGCATTCCCTTTGAATCTATCTACGGTCATGGCGGTGTGGCCGCCATATTCACCATGCAATTTTTCCCTTATGTCTTTCTGATGACCCTCTCCGGGTTTAACGCCGTGGATGAAAGCATCGAAGAGGCCGGACGGAGTTTGGGGACTGGGCCCTTCAAAACCTTTATCAAAGTTTCCATGCCCCTCGTATTGCCCAGCATTCTTTCCGGGACGCTCCTTGTTTTCATGACGGCCGTTGAGAATTTCGGTGTGCCCATGATCATCGGGGAACAGAAACCGTATTTAGCGGTCCAGGCTTACATGGAATTCACCTCCGAGATCGGCGGACACCCCGGCATGTCCTATGCGCTGAGTGTTATTTTGATTTTGGTGACGATGACTTCTTTGATGGCCCAACGGTATTATTTGAGAAAACGGAATTTTATACAGAGCGCGAAAGGCCGTCCTTTGATCAAGAAATTGAAAGGCCCCTCCTATTATCTATCCTCGGCCTATTGTTACTTGGTGGTCTTCATCCCCCTGATTCCCTTTTTGGTCGCCATGACGGTCTCCTTTATGGAAACCCGGGGACCGGTCATTCATCCGGCGTTCAGCTTGCGAAACTACCTGTACGCCTTCGAGCATGCTGCCCGGCCGATCTTTAACAGCTATTTCCTGGCCACCATGGCTACGCTGGCTTCGATCCTCGTAGGAGTGCCCACCGGCTACATTCTTACCCGGCGGCGTTCAATCGTGGGCGACGCCCTCGATTTAGCCATCATGCTTCCCTTTACCATTGCCGGAACGGTTTTGGGGATCGCCCTCATCATTATGTTCAACTCCGGTTTGATCGTGCTAACCGGGACCTGGATGATCCTGGCCCTTTCTTACACCATAAGAAAGATGCCCTTCATCGCCCGCTCCAGCTCGTCCATCCTCTACCAGCTTGATCCAGCGCTGGAGGAAGCCAGCATTTCCCTGGGCGTGCCGCCCATGAAGACGTTTTTTAAGATCACCATCCGGCTGATGGCGGCGGGTATTATGTCCGGGGCGATCTTGACTTGGATTACCACCATCTCGGAGTTAAGTTCTACGATTGTTCTCCAGACCCCGGGTTGGTCGACGATGACCGTGGAGATGTTCAATGGAATCATATCCGATGAAATGGGTTTGGCCACGGCTTTTGCCTCCATCCTGATCGTCTCCACCACGATTCCCTTGCTGGTTATGATGCGCTTTATAAGGGGAGAGAGGGCTTCCCTTTTTTAAATCCTAAAGCGGGGGATTCCAAGGAGGGAACCCGTTACAGATTCATTGGAGGAAAACGATGAAAGAAATCCTTATGGTCAAGGGGGCGGTCAAGCTCATGGACATCTGTGCCGCGGTCCGGCCCGGCGAAAACGTCCTGATTATCACCGACTTTACCAAAACGAAAATCGCCCAGGTCCTGGCCACAGTCGCTTATGAAAGAGGAGCCGAAGTCGTCATCGCCACCATGATTCCACGGAAAGGACACGGCCAGGAACCTCCGGCGACCATTGCCGAGGCCATGATCAAAGCGGATGTAATCTTCGCCCCGGTATCCAATTCCATCACCCACACCCGCTCGATGAAAAGGGCTCTCGAAGCCGGCGCCCGGAGTTTGGTCATGACCGACTTTACCGAGGAGATGCTCATTCAGGGCGGAATCGAGGCTGACTTCAACGAGCAAAAGGTCATCTGCCAGAAACTGGCCGCCGCTTTTGCCCAAGCCAAAACCGCTCTTTTGACCAATCCGGCGGGGACTCGTTTGACCATGAAGAAGGATGGCCGGCCCGGCAATGCCATGTACTGCATCGTCCAGAAAGGCCAGCTCTCCCCGGTGCCCAACGTGGAAGCTAATTTTTCACCCCTCGAGGGAAGCGCCGAAGGCGTCATCGTTGCCGACGCCAGCATCCCCTACATCAATATCGGGGTTTTAAACGAGCCAGTCGTGGCCACGGTGGAAAAAGGAATGATTATTAAAATCGAAGGCGGTGTTCAATCCAGACAATTGGCCGAAGACCTCAAAAGTCGCCAAGACCCCCAAGTCTACAACGTCGCCGAGTTAGGCGTTGGTCTCAACCCCAAATCAGTCATGCAGGGGATCATGCTGGAAGACGAAGGGGTTTTCGGGACGGTTCATATCGGCATAGGGACCAATGTTACTTTAGGAGGAAAGGTCAAAGCGGCGATCCATTATGATTTGATCATGTGGCAGCCGACCATCGACCTCGACGGCCGGATTGTTCTGGAAAAAGGGGTGGTAAAGATTTAGCCGGCCGGGAGGCGGCGGGGGGAGAATAACTGGGTTCCCTATGGATCCCTTGAAAGCGAGCAGCGATAGTAGAAAAGGAGAGAGAGAAAATCAATGGCTCTTGAAACAGAACGGTTTTTAGCCAG
>CAZIDC010000358.1:0-3826 GCA_964537885.1 uncultured Syntrophaceae bacterium
GGTAAAGGACGGTATTCAGGCGCTCGGCTTGGCCGGGGTCCTTGGCCAGGGCCCAAGGGGCCATGCCGTCGATGTATTTATTGGCTAAGTTGATCAATTCCCAGATCGAGGTCAGAGCCCGGTGGAAGCTGAGCTCCCCAAACCGCCGTTCAGTCTCCTCCGCGGTCTGTAAGGCAAAGGCCCCAAGCTCCCGGTCTTTTTCTTCGAGGACCCCGGCCCGGGGAATCTCCCCTTGCAAATAGAGTTCGGCCATGGTTAGAGTCCGGGAGACTAAGTTTCCCAGGTCGTTGGCCAGGTCGGCATTGATCCGCCCGATGAGGGCGCTTTCGCCGAAGGTAGAATCCAGGCCAAAAGCCATCTCCCGGAGGAGAAAGTAGCGAAAGGCATCCAGCCCATACTTGTCCATCAGTTCAAGGGGTTTGACGATGTTTCCCCGGCTCTTGGACATTTTGGATTCGGAGACGATCCAGTACCCGTGGACATTCAGGTGATGATAGAGCGGAATCCCGGCCGACTTGAGCATGGTCGGCCAGTAAATGCCGTGGGGTTTTAGAATATCCTTGGCGATCAGATGCTGGCAGACCGGCCAGAACTTTCCAAACCGCTGGCCGTCGGGATAATCAACTCCCGTGAGGTAGTTGATAAGCGCGTCAAACCAGACGTAGGTGACGTAATCCCCGTCGAAAGGGAGGGGGATACCCCACAAAAGGCGGCTTTTCGGGCGGGAGATGCAAAGGTCCTCGAGAGGATCCTGGAGAAAGGCCAAAACCTCGTTGCGGTACCGTTCCGGGCGGATGAAGGCCGGATGGCTTTTAATGTGATCGATCAGCCAAACCTGGTACTTGCTCATGCGGAAGAAATAGTTTTTTTCCATGATGAACTGCGGTTCGGTCCCGTGGTCCGGGCATTTGGCTTCGATTAGTTCTTTCTCGGTGAGGAAGCGCTCGCAGCCGCGGCAATAATGCCCCCCGTACTCGCCGAAGTAAATATCGCCGGCGTCATACACTTTCTGCAGGATGAGCTGGACCACCCGCTTGTGGGCTTCTTCGGTCGTGCGGATAAACCGGTCGTGGGTGATGTTCAGCGTGGGCCAGAGCATGCGGAACAGGTTGCTGATCCGGTCGGCATAGGCCTGGGGAGTTTCCCCGGCGGCGCGGGCGGCCTGGGCGACCTTGTCCCCGTGTTCATCCGTCCCGGTTAAAAAAAAGGTTTGGTACCCGGCCAGTTTATAAAAGCGGTTGAGCACGTCGGCTACGATGGTGGTGTAGGCGTGGCCGATGTGGGGTTCGGCGTTCACATAATAAATGGGCGTGGTGAAATAGATGTTTTTCATTTCCCTTTCCTGTATTTTTCGAAGAAGGATTCCTCGCGGATTTCTTCCAGGCCGGCTTCGATTTCTTTGCCGTCCTCCAGGGCGACCCGAACTTTTCGGCTGATGACGTTTTGCTGGACGACCTTTCCCGGTCCCTGGGGGGTGACCACCCTTTTCCCCACTTTGGGCAGGTCTTTTTTCAACTCGGTGTAAGTGTCGATTTCATAGGCTAAGCAGCACATCAAACGCCCGCAGGCCCCGGAGATCTTTTGCGGGTTAAGGGCCAAATTTTGTTCTTTGGCCATCTTGACCGAGACCGGTTCGAAATCTTTCAGGAAAGAGCAGCAGCAGAATTCCCTCCCGCAGTTGCCGATTCCCCCGATCATCTTGGCTTCGTTGCGCACACCCACCTGGCGCATCTCGATCCGGGTTTTAAAGGCGCTGGCCAGGTCTTTCACCAGGGCCCGGAAATCCACCCGTCCTTCGGAGACGAAATAGAAAAGGATCTTGCTTCCGTCGAAGAAAGATTCCACCCCGATCAGTTTCATGGAGAGGTTGTGTTCCTGAATTTTGCTTAGACAGATCCTTTTAGCCTCCCGCTCCTGATAAAGATTTCGCCGCCCGCGCTCCATGTCCTTTTCATCAGCCAGGCGGATGATCTTTTTCAACAGCTTGGTGAAATACGCCGGGTCCCTCTCCATGGGCATGCGAGCAACAAAGCCGAGCTCTGGCCCGCAATCGGCTTCCACCATTACGATATCCCGCTCTTTCAAACTGAATTCCGTGGAATCGTAATCGTAGATCCTGCCATGGTCCCTGAATTTTACACCAACGACTTTCATGTTTTTTTATTTAGCGGACGCCGATTGGCGCCGATCACCTAAAACTAAACCGCTATGCGCATAGCGCTAAGCGCTTAGCGAAATTAGGCGTTCATCTGCGTCCGGAATAAATTTCTTTTCCTCCCGATTTATTTTTCATCCCCAGCATCAGGGTCTCCAAGGCCAACTGCCGGTTAGCCTTGAAGTCGATGGACCTTTGCCCATCCGCAATCAAGCGGAAGATCGAATCCAGCCGGTCAAAGGAATACTTCTTAGCTTCCTCCGCAATTCGCTCGCGCAAGTCGTGATTGATCAATCCTTCACCGGCGGGGAGCGCCGGGTTTTCCATCTGAACCTTGAAGACCATCAAATCCCGGACCCATAGTTTCCAGAGTTCCAAAAGGTCATTAACCTCTTCCTCTTCCTTGGCGATCCGCTCGCAGGTATCGAAGATTTCTGTCGTTGTCTTTCGCCCAAGGTCGGAGAACATATCCACCCATTCCAGACGTCTTTGAAAATCCACCCGGTTGCTGAGGGCCACGGCCTGGCCGGCGCTTCCGCCGGCTAACGAGGCGCAAAAATAGGCCTTTTCGGCCTCCAGGGAATGTTCATTCTGGAGGATTTGAGCGATCTGGCTGCTGGTGAGCGGTCGGAACTTGACCCACTGGCAGCGCGAGAGGATCGTAGGCAAAAGTAAATGGGGCCTGGGAGTAACCAGGATCAAGTGCGTCATGTCCGGGGGTTCTTCCAGGGTCTTAAGCAGGGCGTTGGATGCCGCGGCATTCATCTTGTCGGCCGAGTCGACCACGCAGACCCGCCGCCCCCCCTCCAGCGGCCGGTAGTGGAGACGCCTCTGCAGGCCCCGGATTTGCTCGATTTTGATGACCTCTCCTTCCGGCTCCAGCAAAAGCACGTCGGCGTGGTTGGAGGAGTTGACTTTGAGACAGGAGGAACATTTCTCGCACGAATCCCCTTCTTTGGGAGGAGATTGGCAGTTCATGGCTTTGGCCAGTGTCAGCGCAGTAAGGCGTTTTCCCACCCCTTCCGGCCCGAGGAAAAGGTAGGCATGGGCCAACCTTTCGTTGCGCAGGGCATTCCGCAAGATGGCCAGGGCGTTTTCCTGTCCTATGATCTGGTTAAAAGCCAAGGTTCAACCTCGAAGCTCCATGGGGAGGTGGGAGACAACCTCCCGATGCAGGGTCTGCTCATCTTTCGCTCCGTCCAGAACTATGATCCTTCCCGGTTCCTTCCGGGCCAATAGCAGATACCCCTCTCTCACCCGCCGGTGAAAACCGAGGGCTTCATTCTCGAACCGGTCTTCTTTAACGGTATGATTCTCCATCCTCTTCTTGGCCCGCTTGAGTCCTTCCTCCACGGGCAGGTCCAAAAGAAAGGTCAGGTCGGGCTTGATATTCTCCATGGAGCGGCCATGAACTTTTTCAATCCAGGCCAAATCCAGCCCGCGGCCATAACCCTGGTAAGCCAGCGTGGCATCGGTGAATCGATCGCAAAGAACAACCTTTCCTTCCCGCAACGCCGGAAAAATCACCTGGTGCAGGTGTTGCACCCTGGCCGCGGCATAAAGAAGGAGTTCGGCCATGGGCTCCATTCCGGCATTTTCCGCAGAAAGCAGGATCTGGCGGATGCGCTCTCCCAGCAAGGTCCCCCCGGGTTCGCGAGTCCGCAGGAAAGG
>CAZIDC010000359.1:0-3819 GCA_964537885.1 uncultured Syntrophaceae bacterium
CCGAAGATAAAGGCCACTTTCCCGTGTTGGGCTTCTTTGGCCACCCGGAAACCTTCCTCCAGTTTTTCCGGGGGCAACTGGTGGGTGACCACCTTCTCGAGGTTCACCTTGCCGGATTGGACGAGATTTAAGACCTGATGCCAGGTTTCATACATCTCCCGGCCGGTAATCCCGAAAAGCCTGGCTTCCTTATACATTATATTGGTTGGGATTTCGAGCTGAATGGGTTTTGCCGCCACGCCGATAATGACGAAAGTTCCGGCTTTGCGCAGGATCTTCAAGCCTTGATCATAAGCCTTCTGGTTTCCGGAGACTTCCAGAACCATATCGACGCCGATTCCCCGGGTTTCATCGAGGATGATTTTTTCCAAGGGATCTTTGACCGCATGAAAAGACCGGGCAGCGCCGAAGGATTCGGCCATCTGCAAGCGGTTCTCGCTGAGGTCGACGGCATAAACCTTGGCCGCGCCCCAGGCCAGAGCGGCCTGCACCCCAAAGAGTCCGATAGGGCCACAGCCAAAGATGGCCAGGGTCTTCCCGGAGACGATTCCTTTGGAAAGTCCATGAACCGCCACGCCGCATGGCTCCATCATGGCCGCGGCGACAAAGGGAATGTCATCGGGAATCTTCACGGCGCACGGTCCTGGAACCGTGGTGAACTCCGAAAAAATCCCCTGGCTGTGGACGCCGTAGACTTTCATATGGAGACAGATGTGCCTCTGGCCGGTCAAGCAAAAATAACAGTTATCGCAGGGAATGTGGGTTTCTCCGGCCACATGGTCGCCGGGTTGGAGATGATGCACTTCTTTCCCGACTTCCACCACCTCTCCGGAAAATTCATGTCCCAGGATCTGGGGAAGCCCGGGGACTACAGTCTGGGCCCATTGATCCCATTCATAGATGTGCACATCCGACCCGCAGATGGCTCCGGCTTTCACCCGGATGAGAACGTCCTTCGGCCCCGGTTGAGGAATTTCCAGGTTCCGCACTGCGGCGCCGGGTCCAGGTTTTTCTTTGATGATGGCTTTCATTTCCGTTCCCCTTCACATTATTTCCGTCCGGCCTTTAGTCTTGGCCTATTCATTTTACTTATATCCCTGATGAATATCTTTCTAACACATGATCTTTTGCCCGTCAATCGTAACGGCTTCCCCGCTTTCCAAAACTTAATGCAATTCAGACATTAGACCATAGACTTCAGACATTTGACTGAGAGGGGAAATGGGTAAAGATTACACAAAGATAAAGCCTGAGGTCTAAAGTCTGAAGTCCAGTGTCTGAATTGCAAAACAACTTATCCATCCCTTGATCTTTCCCGTGATTTAGTATAGGTTGAGCACCTGGATAGTAAGCCAATGAATGGGGCTAATGAAATTCCCTCAAGGAGAGTGAAATGAAAAAAACGGATCTCATCAGGTTGCGGCAGGACAACGTAGCGAGGGGGGTATACACATTTCTTCCGGCGATGATCGCCGAGGCGAAAGGTGTCCTGGTGAAAGATGTAGAAGGAAAAGAATACCTCGACTTCTCCGGAGGAATCGGAGTGCTCAACGTAGGCCATTGTCCAGATGAGGTTGTCGAGGCCATTCGCGACCAGGCTGGGAAATACCTGCACACCTGCTTTATGGTACAAATGTACGAGCCGTACATTGCTTTGGCCAAGGAGCTGAACGAGATCGCTCCGGGAGAGTTTCTGAAGAAGACGATGTTTGTCAACAGCGGAGCGGAGGCCGTGGAAAACGCGGTAAAAATTGCCAAATACTATACCAAGCGGCCGGCCATCATCTGCTTCGAGAACGCCTTCCACGGAAGGACAGCCATGACCATGAGTCTGACCAGCAAAGTGAAATATTACAAATATGGGTTTGGGCCTTTCCTACCCGAGGTCTACCGGGCTCCTTTTGCCTATTGTTACCGCTGCTCTTACGGCAAAAAGTATCCATCCTGCGGGGTCTATTGCGCGGATTTCATCCAGGAAAAATTCTTTGACCTGCACGTAGCCGCGGAATCCGTGGCCGCCATGATTGTGGAACCCGTTCAGGGAGAGGGCGGATTTATCGTTCCTCCCAAAGAATACCTGGGCAAGCTACAGAAGATCTGTAAAGACCACGGCATTGTGCTGATCATGGACGAGATTCAGACCGGGTTTGCCCGGACCGGGAAAATGTTCGCCTGCGAAAATTCAGGGATTGCACCGGATCTATTGGTAACGGCCAAATCGCTGGCTGCGGGGCTGCCTCTCGCCGCGGTTACGGGAAAAGCCGAGATCATGGATGCGGTGGAAAACGGGGGGGTAGGGGGAACCTATGGCGGCAACCCGATTTGTTGCGCGGCCGGCCTCGCGGTTCTGAAGATCCTCAAAGAGAAGAAATTAGTCGAGCGGGCCAACGTCATCGGTGGAAAAGTCATGAAAAAATTCCGTTCCTTCATGAAGAAATATCCCTTCGTCGGGGACGTCCGCGGCCTGGGCGCAATGAACGCCATGGAGATCGTCATCGATAAGAAAAACCCCAAGCCCAACGGCGATCTGGCCAAGGCCATCGTCAAACGTTGTTATGAAAAAGGCCTTATTATGCTTACGGCGGGAGGGTTTGGAAATGTGATTCGCCATTTGGTCCCCTTAGTGGTTACGGATGAACAGTTAGACCGGGGTTTAAAGATCCTCGATGAAGCCATGGCCGAAAAGGTTGAATAAGGGGCAGGCGAGTTGGCCGAAAGCTAAGGTTCCAACCTTACTGTTTCCCTTCTGGCCGGTATGATTCAAAGGTGGGGGCACCAGAGGATGCTGATATGAACGCTCCCCAAATAGCCAAGGTAACCCACCCAACCCTCACGGGGGCATTGCCAAGGAAGCGATTATTTAACCTGTTAGACCGCATGCGGAAACGGCCGGTCATCTGGGTATCTGGCCCCCCCCGGCTGCGGCAAGACCACCCTGGTCAGCAGCTACCTCGACGCCCGGGAGCTTCCTTGCCTTTGGTACCAGATAGACCAAGGCGACGCAGACCCAGCTTCCTTTTTCTATTACTTAGGCCTGGCGGCCAGGAGAGCTGCACCCCAAAAGCGTTCGCCTTTGCCCCTTCTTACCCGGGAATATCTGCAAGGCATTTCCACATTTACCCTTCGCTATTTTGAAAACCTTTACGGCCGACTAAAAATTCCCTCTATGGTTGTTTTCGATAACTATCAAGAAGTGCCGGAACGGGCGCCCTTTCATGAAATTATCCTCGATGGATTGTCCCGCCTTCCTGAAGGCCTGAGCGTCATTCTGTTGAGTCGGAAAGGTCCCCCTCCGATATTGATCCGCATGCGCGCCAATGAACTGGTGGAGGTTCTGGCCTGGGATGAACTCCGTTTGACCTTAGAGGAGTCAGCCGGGATCATTCGGCTCCGGACAAAACCCAGGCAGTCAAAAGATTCCATCCTCCGTCTGCACAACACGACAGATGGATGGGTAGCCGGATTAATACTGATGTTAGAAAGCGCCAAGGAAAAGGGTATTGACCCAAAGGAACTTGAAAAGCTCTCCCGGGAAGAGATATTCGAATATTTTGCCAGTGAAATTTTTAATAAAAGCGATAAAGACATCCAGGACTTTTTACTGAAGACCGCCCTTCTGCCCAAGATGACCGCTAAAATGGCGGAAGAGCTTACCGGCCTTCCTTATGCCGGTCGAATCCTCTCCGGATTAAGGCGAACGCATTATTTTACCGAAAAACGCTTTCTAATGGAGTCCATGTACCAGTATCACCCTTTATTCCGTGAATTTCTATTGTCCCGGGGGAAAGATACCTTTTCCGCCGAGGATCGAGGAATTTT
>CAZIDC010000360.1:0-3815 GCA_964537885.1 uncultured Syntrophaceae bacterium
GGGAGGGGCGATGGAGACGATTTTCAAGAACGGAAACATCCTGACCATGGAAGAATCAGCACCCCGGGCCGAGGCTTTGGGCGTGAAGTTCGGCCGCATTTGCCGGGTAGGGAAAACAGAAGAGGTCGAAAAAATGGCCGGGCCTGAAACTACGATCATCGACCTCAAAGGGCAGACTTTGCTCCCCGGTTTCATCGACACGCACAATCATTTCTGCCTCTATGCCTTGCTGACCGATCAGGCCGACTGCCGGCCGGCCGCCGGATGCATCAAGGGCGAGGACGTAGTCGAAGCTCTGAGGGCCCAAGCCAAAAAGACCCGCCCCGGGAAGTGGATCATGGGCTGGGGGTACGCGCCTTATCTGCTTCATGATAATAAAAACCTTACGCGAGAAGACCTGGACCGGGCATCGAAAAAGCATCCCATCTGCTTAGTCCACGTCTCCGTCCACGGCGCAGTGGTCAATAGCCTGGCCTTGAAAGAATTGGGATTCACGAAAAAAACAGTCAATCCCCCCGGGGGCATTATCCACCGGGACGCGAAAGGGGAGCCCAACGGCGTGTTGAGCGAATCCGCTTTTATGGGCCCATTGTTTTTCAACAGCCCTTCCATCTATGCCAAAATGATGGGCGAATATGACCGGCAGGGAAGAATCGAAATGATGTCCCGCTGCGCGGCCCGCTATCAGCAGCTTGGCATTGTCGGCGCCCACGACCCCTTCGTTGATGCCTCGACCCTGCGCACCTATCAGGAAGCGGCGGATGTAGGCCACTTTCCCTTTCGCCTCTACGCTTATATCCTAAACCAATGGGCCGATCCCCTTCTTGCCGCGGGGGTCAGGCGGGGTTTCGGTTCGGAATGGGTAAAGATCGGGGCCATTAAAATCTTCCTTGACGGCGGGATGAGCAGCCGGACCGCAGCGGTTTCCAAAGCTTATGCCTATCCACCGGGGGCGGGAAAGGGGATTTTAAACTACGACCAGAAAGGGATAAACCGGGAGATTGAGAAATTCGACCGGGCCGGGTACCAGATATCGGTACATGCTCAAGGAGACCGGGCTTTGGGGATGCTCCTGAAAGCCTTCGGGCGGATCATGGACAAAGGAAATCCCCTGCGCCATCATATCGTCCATGCCGGGAATCTCACTCCTTCGCAAATCGACCGGGTGGAAGAACTGGGTTTGTATATTGCCAGCCAGGCCAACTTCTTCTCGCTGCTCGGCGATGGGTTCATCGAAGCGTACGGGCCGGAGCGCTCCCAGGATCTCTACCGTTTCAATACCTTTCTGAAGCGGGGGATCAAGCTTGGTTTCTCCTCCGATTGCCCGGTGGCGGAACCTAACCCGTTGATCGGGGTGCGGGACTCAATTTGCCGGAAGACGCCGAGCGGAAAGGACTTTGGACCATCCGAATGTATTACGGCCGAACAGGCAGTGGCTTTGTACACGCGGGAAGCAGCCTATTTTTCCTTTGAGGAAAAAGACCGGGGGACCTTGAAGGAGGGCAAATTCGCCGACTTGGTGGTGCTGGCCCATGACCCCATGAAAGTTTCCCCGGAGGCGATTACCGAGTGTAAAGTAAAAATGACAGTGGCCGGGGGGAAGATCGTTTATGATGGGCGATAAAGAGGTTTATTCTGTTCCGGTAGTTTTGGCCGACCGGTTTTTCATGTCCGAAAAGTCGTTGACCGATATCTCTGCGCTCGGCGGATATGCCTGGGCCGAAGTCAGGAATCATCATGAACTGGCCGATCAATTGAGCCGTTCACCTTCGGTCCGCATCATCGTTTCCGAATACGTCCGGATTGATGGGTTCGTCCTCGATAGGGCTCCAGGGTTGAAAGGGGTGATTGCTTACGGGGCGGGCACCGATCATATCGACCTCAAGCAGGCTACCGAGCGGGGCGTGCTCGTCTGCAATTGCCGGGGGGAGAATGCCGAAGCCGTTGCTGAGCTGACTTTCGGACTCCTCCTCTGCCTTATGCGGAAAATTCATTGGTTTGACCGTTACGTACGCGAGGGGAGCTGGAAAAAGACCGAGGGCGCCGCCCTGCCTCAATGGGCGACGGGCGGAGAGCTTCAGGGCAAGATCCTGGGGGTCATCGGCCTGGGACAGATTGGATCCCGGGTGGCCCGGATCGCCCGAGGCTTTGACATGAAAATAATCGCCTATGATCCATTCGCCCAGCCGCAGGTTGCCCCTGGGGTTGAAAACATACCATTGGAAGATCTGCTTACCCAGGCGGACATCATTACCCTGCATGTTCCGCTGACGCCGTCTTCGGAGAAAATAATCAATGCCCGGGCCTTGGCCCTGATGAAGCCGGGGGCTTTGCTGGTCAACACTTCCCGGGGCAAAGTGATCGATGAAGCGGTGCTTCTGCGGGTGCTGAAGGAGAAGCGGATTGGCGGAGCCGCCCTGGATGTCTTTGCCAGCGAGCCGATTTCTGGTAAACATCCCTTTTGCAGCCTGGAGAATGTCGTCCTCTCCCCGCACATCGGCGCAATGACCCAGGAAGCGGGAGAGCGCTTGTCTGCTTCCGTGGCCAGGCAGGTCCGGGATATTCTTTCGGGCCGGAAGCCGGAGTGCCTCATAGAGCAGGCCGGAAGCGATCAGCGGTCAGCAATCAGCGAAAAGCCAAGTTCCAAACTCTCTTGAAATTTTCTCGATGTTATCCGCGTTATCTGCAGTGAAAAATTAAATGCGCATTTTAGCTTTGAAGCCCAATGGGTTTGTCCTTCCTTCCATCCATTCCTCCATGATCAGGGCCTTCCGGTCTTTGGGGGTGGAAGTCCTCGACCTTTTCATCCAGCCTAATTCTGATTTCATTCCGACTCTCAAAGAGACCTGCAAGGATAGATATGATGCCATCTTTTCTTTAGACCTGGGGGCTAATCATGACTTCATATTAAATCTTAAAGATTTACAATTATCTATTCGAATTCCCTGGATTATATGGTTTGTAGATGATCCGGATGGTTATAAGTTTCCGGAAGCCTGCGAACCCACCCTGACTCTGCCTTTTTGTTGGGATGGTGAAATCGTCAAAAGGAATTTTTCGTCAAACGGGATAATCGTGAAACACCTCCCTCTCGCCACAGATCCATCGATATTTTATAGAGAACAGGAGGATGCCAACCTACAATATCCAGGAGGAGTATTTGTCGGCAATACCCGCCATCCCAACGAATTGTTGGATGCAATCACCAGGACCACTCCGGAATTGCCGGGAGAAGCGGAAGCTCTCTGGGAGATTTACCGGGGAGATTTTCGCCAACCGCTCCAGGACCTGGCCTGGATTGGTCTTGGGCGAAAAATCAGCCGGCCCCTGGAAGCAATCAAAATAGATCCTTTCTGCCGGTTGTGGGTCAAGGCCTGTGTTTATCAATTAGGAATCAGGAAACGCAAAGAGGTGGTTTCCCGGGTGCTTGAATCCGGTGGAGCAGTCTTTGGGGATGAAGGTTGGCGCGATATTTTGGCTAATGGTCTTTATCGTGGATGGGTAAAATATGGAGACGATCTGCGGAAAATTTATAACCATAGTTCGTTTGTACTTGACGTACGCCAGCCTCAGAGCCGGACAGGATTGAGCCAGCGGGTGTTTGACGCCAGCGCTTGCGGGATCCCGGTCATAACCGAATGGTCCCCGGAGATTGAGTATCTGTTTGACCCCGAAGAAGAACTTCTCAGTTTTCGCCATCCTGAAGAAGCCCGGGAGATGAAAGAACGCTGCCTCCAAGACCCGGATAAAGCCCGCAAGATGGGCGAAAAAGCCAGGAAAAGGGTCCTGGCCCGCCACACCTACCGCCACCGGGC
>CAZIDC010000361.1:0-3790 GCA_964537885.1 uncultured Syntrophaceae bacterium
TGATGCCCGTGACCATGGCCGAGGCCAGGATCGCGACGGAAGAGCAGGGTGTAGCGCGGTTGGTTGCCTATACTTATCAATCCTACGATAACGGCCGCATCCCTCCCGAGCATGACGTCATTGATATTTATGGACAGGATAGCATCCAGAAAGAATGGCTGCAGGAAGAGGCCCGTTATTTTATCCAGCCGATGCTGCAGCATGGAGAATTCCAGCCTTATGTGATTGCCGAGGAGGCCGAGAGGCGGGCGCTGAATCAGGCCGAGCGTTTGAACAAACTGTTTAAACGCATCCCTTCGGCGGAACAGGGGGAGGTGGACCCGTTGGTAGTTAGGGCCAATAAACGGGCCCAGGGGGAAACCCTTTCGGACATCAAAGCCGACGCCGGAGGCAAGGTGGGACATACTACTCCCACGACCCTCTTTGAGGGTGTCGCCCGCGCCAGCCTGGAGCAAGCCCGGGAGGGCGGGCTGATCCGCGACTTTCAGGTTTTCGCCGTGGGTGATGATATGCATCTTCTGATGGCGCATCGTCATGGTGTGGATGCCAATGAGATTCATCTGCTTGCTTTCCGAACTTTTTGGCGGATGGTGTGGGTTACGGAAGTGATCGGCTACAAACCCTATGGGCTGGCCCAGGATCTGAAAATCGGCCCGGCAACCAGAGGGAAACATGTCGATGATCTGGCCGAGCCCAGTGATCGTTTTATGGAGCTTTTGGCCAAATACCTTCCTGAACCCGAACGCTCCTACTTAGAGAAGATGCGCGGCGCCCAGATGAGGTGGAAGCGCGGGCGGGGTGAGGTGGAGGTGTTGAAGCCGTTTGCCGGGAACGTCACCGGCCAGGGTCCGGGGTGCGCAGCCGCGGCCTGCAGGTGGGCTTGATGGCCACGTTGACCCCGACCGGGATTGCCGAGCTGCAAGACGTATATGCCGGGCCGAGTTTCCGCGAGGCCCGCCGGCGCATAGAACAAATCAACGCCCGCTTCTGGCGGGCCCAGGGTTCGGAGTTTACTCCCGTAGGCGTTGGCGCCCGGGATGTGGAACCCGCCTATCCCCTGATGAGGGTTCTTAACCGGATCACCCGCGAAGGATCCTCCTTAGCTCATTCGATCCAGAGCGCCACGCAGGACCTCTACCAGAAAGTGGCCCAAAGTTCGGGGTAAGGTATATAGGGGTTAAAAAAGGAACCCCGTTTTTTCGGAGAGAACCTGATTGAACTGCATAAAAGAGTCAGCGATATTCTGATGGAGGCGGGTTTAATTAAGGACGAAAGGAAAGCCCTGGTCCCCCAAGAGATGGCCGAAAAGAAAAGGGTCATGCCTCTGGAGATTCAGGGGGAAACCGCCACCCTTTACGCCTGGCTGAATCAACTCCGATCGGAAACGGATAATATTGTAACGGTAGAAAACCCCGTAGAGTACAAATTTGAAGAAATTACCCAATCGCTGGCATTGAGATGGAGAGGGAGGTTCACTCCGGCCATTCTTTTTGGAAGAATCGATCCATTTGGAAAACCCTTCGGATTGCCTGCGCTCTAACAACCATTTCCCCATAAGGAATTGCCATGAATTTTTTCACGGTATCTTTGATTGCCGTTGGCCTGGCCATGGATTGTTTCGCCGTGGCCATCACCAGCGGCCTTTCCATTCCCTATTTAAGGATTAACCACGCTCTGAAGATTGCCTTATTTTTTGGTGGTTTCCAGGCCTTGATGCCGGCCATCGGGTGGTTAGCGGGGCGGGGGTTAAGGGATATGATAACCAGCGTGGATCACTGGATCGCCTTTGGGCTTCTTTGCGCGATCGGGCTCAAGATGGTTTATGAATCCCGGCAATTGCCAGCAGATAAAAAAGAAGTTAATCCCCTGAATCCTTATGTCTTGACCATGCTATCCATTGCCACCAGTATTGATGCCCTGGCCGTCGGGGTCAGTTTTGCCTTCCTCAAGATACAGATGCTATCTTCCGTAATCCTGATCGGCGCCATCACCTTCCTGCTTTCCTTCGTCGGGGTTTTTATCGGGAACCGGACCGGACATTTTTTTGAGAATAAAATTGAACTCGCGGGGGGTCTCCTCTTGGTGGGGATGGGAGTAAAAATTCTGGTCGAACATTTGACTTACTAATCAGTCCATATTTATATAGGCACTATAGAGTGAGTCCACAGCCGTTCGTGCTGAGCTTGTCGAAGCATGGGCGGCTAACAACCCACCCTTCGACAAGCTCAGGATGAGCGGTGACAACAATTTAACGGAAGAATATGTCTAATCCGTTATGGACCCCTTAGTAAGGTTGGCTCGTGGGAGATATGGGTTTTAGGGGTCATGGCCTCTCGCCCTTTTTGGGAATCGGCATAGCTTTCATCCCGGCAAGGTTATTTAAAAAGTCTTTCAACCTGGTGAAATCATCCATGGGAATATCGACTATTCTGAGGCCGGTCTTATAATCTCCTTCCTTCCCAAAATGGATATCATTCCAAACTACCTGGCCAAGGATCCCAATGGTATTGAGGTTGGGATAGGAGGAGAAATAGAGTTTCAGGTTGAGGAATTGACCGATCTCAATCTTTTCCGGAAGAAAAACCATCAACCCGCTTTCGCTGGCGTCGCCCGTATGGCCGGCATGCTTTTCCTTCGAGTCGATCCGGAAGTATTCTATGGGCAAATCCACTGAAAATCTGGGATGCCTTCTCTTCTCAAAATTCACAATTCCGAAATGAACTTTCTGCTCCATTTTCTGCTCGAATCCGGCTTGTCGCCATAAAGGCGGGTTTTTATTTGAAATTCATTTTATCGTACGGCTTTAGCCGTTTAAGCAATTTAATTTTGATAAATTATTTTGGTTGTTTCTGCGTTTTCTGCGGGAATCTGCATCCTAATCAATTTAACAAGATCATGCCTTCTTGATAACCAGGTGATGCCCCAGGAGATAGACTAAGATGATAATCAGGATGGCAATCACGAAAATAGAAATAACAACTTCAGCGCCATTCCCAGCTACGATTAAATCATCCAGTTTGGAAGCCAATTGATGAATCTGCTCATGGCTGAGCTGGTTTAACCTCTGCTGGATTTCTTCTTCGGCAAAGCCCAGTTGCCCGAGCCTTTCCCGGATCATTTTCGATTCGAGGATTTTTTGAATTTTCTGGAGGTCAGCGGTCCGATCGTAACTGGAGAACTGGATTGCTTCCGATGGGGAAAACCCGGCGTGGACCCTCGGGGTGCTGCCGATTAAAAATATGGCTGTGGCCATATACCATATAACCCATTTCCTAAATTTTCCTCTCATCTCTTTCTCCTTTTCATTAGTTATTATTGCCGTTTTTTTTAAACGCTGTCAAGAGTTTTAAATAACTTGCCGTAACCCTTCAGTCGGGGTGGGTGGCCAAGGTCGGAGGAGGAAAGGTTCGGCGTAAAGGCCAAGGATGCCCATGGCCGGGAGGCCAGTCCAGTCCGCTTGGAACCATGAGGCGCTGATTTCTCCGTGGATGGGGCGGGGCTGACGCCTTCCGCCTCCTCCGGCGGAGGTTCAGTGAGTACACCATGAACAGGGATATCCCAGCCGATGATTCCGGCGCGTACCGGCCTGGCCCCCCGGCCAAAACAGAATCTTTACCAGGGTTAGTTCCTCCGATATTCCTGTCATAGCCACTCGTGACTGAAGGATTACAACTTGCCATCCTTCAATTTTTGCTATGCTGGTAAATTTACCCCAACAAATGGACCCCGGGCGGAAGGGTGGTGAAAGCGGAGATTATCCTCAAGATTGCTTCAGGTGCCGCAGGCGCTG
>CAZIDC010000362.1:0-3790 GCA_964537885.1 uncultured Syntrophaceae bacterium
ATGCGGTGCTCTCCTTGTTGCCGGCAGGAGAATCAACTTCGGTTAGGCCCGAGGGCCAATTCCTATGTATCTACATGATTTTATTCCAAGTTGCCGGCGTCCCTTCGCGGAGGACAGGGTATCCTTTGGGGATCATTCCTGTCCCCCCGATTTTGGTCCGCTTCAGGCGGACGAATTTTTCCGGCCCCTGGACAACAAGAAGAGTTTTCCCCCTCCAGATTTGATTTTTTTCACAGCTTCCCCCCCTCAGGAGACTGGGTCGTAACCCCGGAATTATACACACCGTCATAAATAATTGCGCTTGACTATCATTGCCGAGAGAATACCCAGCACATGGTTCGACAGGCTCACCATGACCGGTCACCCTGAGCTTGTCGAAGGGTGTTAACGTATGCGCATATAATTACGTCGTCGTGTATAGAAGGCCCGGTCTCCATAATAGATTTTTCTCACATCGCTATTGAAAATCCGCCGTCTACCGGCAGGCCTACCCCGGTCACAAAATCCGAAGCAGCGCTGGCTAAGAAAATAGCGGTCCCTTTTAAATCATCGGGTTCACCCCAGCGGCCCGCTGGCGTCCGGGCGACGACTCGTTCTTGCAGACCGGGTATGTCCCTCCGCGCGCCCACGGTCAAGTCGGTATTGATCCATCCCGGGAGGATGGAGTTTACCTGAATGTTATCCGGCGCCCAGGCGACGGCGATGCTGCGGGTCATTTGCAGAATTCCCCCCTTACTCGCTCCGTATTGGGCAAGTTTTGCGCCCCCTAAGATCGAAGTCATCGAGCCGATGCTAATGATCTTGCCTCCCCCGGCTTTTTTCATGGCCGGGTAGACTGCTTTGGCGCACAGGAAAGCGCTGCGGAGGTTAACTTCGAGAACTTCATCCCACTCTTTTGATGTAATATCCTGGGGAAACTTACGGATGTTCATTCCGGCGTTGTTGACGAGGATGTCGATCCGCCCGAAATGATCGAGTATTTTTTGCACCATATCCAGGATCTGCTGCTCCTGCCGGACATCGACCTGCACGCCTATCGCTCGCACGCCAAATTCTTCTTTAAGTTCACGGACCACTTCATCCGTTTTGGTCTTATTCCGTGCGCCGATGGCGATGTCGGCCCCGGCTTGCGCAAAACCACGGGCGATTCCTTTGCCGAGGCCTGCGTTCCCGCCGGTGACGAGAGCCACTTTCCCCTTAAGACTGAATAAATCTTTCATCGGTTCCTCCATTCTTGTCCCTTTTTGGATAGGGACAGTATATTGAAAAAAGATTTTTGGTGCAAGGGTAACCTAAGGAGGGTTCAAAGGGTCGATGGGAAAATCCTTGCCCCTGTTTATAAGGCGACAAGTTGTGTTATATTGAATCCATCATCAGGAATGGATGGGCCTAAGACCGAAATTCCTACCCGGGAGGCAGTATGAGCCAGGTTGAAATTAAAGTTCTGGGATCGGGAGATGCCTTCGGGAGCGGAGGGAGATTTCAAGCCTGTTATTACGTTCAATCCGCCGCCGCGCGGTTCCTCATCGATTGTGGAGCTTCCTCGCTTATCGCCATGAAGCGGTGGGGGGTTAATCCATCTTTAGTAGATGTTATCCTCCTTTCGCATTTACATGGCGATCACTTCGGCGGAATTCCCTTTTTCATCCTGGATGCTCAGTTTGCCCGCCGCTCTCACCCTCTTGTTATCGCCGGCCCCCCGGGTTTGAGACGGCGAATCCAGGAGGCCATGGAGGTGTTTTTCCCCGGGTCCTCGAAAGTCGAGCAAAAGTTCCCTATCGAATTCATCGAATTGACCGAAAGGAGCGAGACGATAATCGGATCATTAAAAGTGACCCCCTTTAGCGTCATCCACCCGAGCGGGGATGCATCCTACGCATTGCGGGTTGAGTGCGGAGGAAAGATAATCGGGTATTCGGGGGATACGGAATGGACGGAGAACCTGCTGGAGGTGTCGCGGGGTGCCGATCTTTTTCTTTGCGAAGCCTACTTTTTCGAGAAAAATATAAAGTACCACCTCAACTATCGAACCTTGACGGAACGCCGGGCGCAACTTGGGTGCCGCAGGCTGGTCCTCACGCACATGGGAAATGACATGTTGAACCGCCTTCCAGGCCTCGACGCGGAATGGGCTGAGGATGGCCAGAGCCTTTTTCTCTAACCATCCCCCGTCAATAATCTTCCCCAATCTGAATCTGCCGCAATAAAGTGAGTTGTTCGTCTATTCCCTTCAAAGGCCTAAGTCCCGCCCACTGCAAGAGGGCGGGCCCAACTTTTTCCGGCTCGCTCCGGGGAAAAGCGTGGGCGGATAGATGATGGATGAGTTTCATTGTTTTCAGACCGTCAAACCACTCATGAAATCCCGCCCGGAGTGTTGAACGGCTCTTGAAATTTTTTTTCAACTTTTCCCATATGACTGGAAAGCGGATGCTATTCAGATAGTCTGACAGGTGGGCCGAGATCTTCGCGGCGAGGGCCAGGATTTTTTCTCCCCCTTCCTCTTCATTTTGAGAAACGAGGGCAAGCCAGTCTCCGAGAATCTGAAAGCATTCTGTCCGGTAAAACAGGACCCCACTCTTTTCGTTGGCCAACAATTTAGCGATACTGCGCCCGGTCCCAAAGGGAACCCGGTTCGAGGCCCTGGCCGAAGGGTAGACGACCGTTCCTTGGAGCGGTCCAACCCCGCCTGTCCTGGCCAGTTGCTGGAGGAAATAAAAATCTTCCGCAGCGACCCGCGTGTTCATTCCTCCCATTCGAGCATAGGCCCCGGCTGAGCAAGCCATAGCGCTTCCAACGGTGTGGAAGGCATAAGGCGACTTAGAACCATGGAGACCCAAAACATAAGCCCGCAGAAAAAGTTCATAGCGGCGGATGGCCCGATCCTGCTCCGCCGTGGCTCCCGGCTGGTGGCAGAAAGGAATGACTGCCCCCGATGCCTCTGCTTCCTTAAAATGGCGGGCCAGCGCCGCAAGGTAATCGGGACGAACGAGGGTGTCCGCATCCAGGGAGATGAGCAGCGGGGAAGACTGGGCATAGTTGAGGCGGGGAAGGGCCAGATCAAAGCCGATTTTTCGGGCCAGACCAACCCCGCCGCCTTTCAGGGGGAGCTCGAGCCCGGGAGAAGAAGCATCTACCCATCCCAGGGTGGGGATATCTAAAAAAGAACAGGGGCCGGCAAGCTTCCGCAGGGTATGTTCATTGTCCACTTTTTCGGAAGGCGGGGAATGATTGCGGTTATTAACTACCACCAGAATCAGAAAGTGAGCAAGGAGATCCGGTGGATTTTGGCCAAGACCGCGGAGAGTCGCCCAAAGGCTCTCGCTTTCGGCAAGAGCAGGGATGACCACTGCCCCGTTAAAACCGTCCTTATCGATTCCGCAAATCCTCCATGGGCCGGTCAAGCCCCGCGATTGCCAATATTTTTCTACGTAATCGGGCATCATCGGCGCGCGTTCTTACCTCTTTAATATTTTGTAACAATTTAGCTTTTTGAAAAGGCATTCCCGGAAATCCCTCCTGGCCTCCCTTTTCCAAAGGGAGGAGAGCTTTTTTGAATGCTTTCTATAAAAATTTCCCCCTTTGAAAAAGGGGGACAAAGGGGGATTTGACGGCTTTTCAAAAGGCTAAAGTGTTACAATATTTTCAATATATCTTCTGCCGCATCTTTTCCACCTACCACCCAATGAATACCGATCCCCTGCCGCTCCATCCGGCGAAACCAGGTATCCTGGCGCCTGGCCAACTGGTGAATGGCGCTGTTGAGTTTCTGGAACATATCATTCTTACTCAG
>CAZIDC010000363.1:0-3788 GCA_964537885.1 uncultured Syntrophaceae bacterium
AGGGAGATGGCGATCATCGTCTTTTTTACCCAAACCCCAGCCTTGGCCCTCTGCTGGTTAAACCAATTGGTCAGTTCCGGGGTAGGATGGGCAAAGGCCAGCTTCAAGTCCGCCTGAGAAAGAGGCAGGGGATTCCCCTGGGGATCAAAGCTCAGGGCGGAAAAAGCCAACCGCTCCATTCGCTCCCACGCATCCCTCGCGGGACAACCCACGAGGACCAGCTTTTCAACCCGCCGGGGGTAAGAGGCGGCCATTTCCAGGGCGATCAGCGCCCCCACCGAATTGCCGCACACGATGGGGCGGTCGATTTTCAAGCGGTCCATGAATTGAAGCACGCTCTTGGCATAGTCTTCTATCAGATAATTTTTAGAGGGTTTGTCGGAATCGCCATGGCCGGGCATATCCAGGGCATACACCGCATGATTTTGCGCCAATCCCCCAAAAATGTCTTTCCAGGAATCGGCCGAGAGATTCAGGCTATGGAGCAAAATTAAATTCTTCCCTTTCCCTCCGCTAAGATAAGAAATCTTGCCGGCTTCTAATGAAACGGATAACTTTTTCATTTTCTCCTCCTTCTAAGGGATTGATTTGTACTCATGGCCATCAACTGCGCGTCCCCGGCTAACGAACCAAATAGGGCATTCTGACTTCAAGCGCTTTGACCGGGCACTCGATTTCGCAGGGCAAACAGTACCAACAGGTCTTATTCCACTCGGCGGCCCGGCCGCAGCTCAGGCAACGTTCCGCTTCTCTCCTGGCAGCCTGAGGGGAGAAGACCTTTTCGGTCTCGAGGTCCAATCTTCTCTGAGCCACGGCAATCCTCTCCAGGTCCCCCCTCGGCCCGCCTTTGGCTTGCGCCCGGTCTACTTCGTATTCCTTTACATAGGGTCCATTCCAGAATTCCCTTCCCCAGCGCAGCCCCTCGCCTCGCAGGAATCGATCCAAGGAGATGGCCGCTTCCTGGCCGGACGCTAAGGCCTGGACAACCGAGGTCGGGCCGGTCAGGGCGTCTCCGCCAACGAAGATTTTTTCCCGAGTGGGAGACTGGTGGGTCAAGGGATCTCCGGCTAAGCATTTTGAGATCGGATCAAAAAGCTTATCGGGTAAGCCGTTGGACTCCACTCGCTGGCCAATAGCCACAATGACGGTCTCCGCCTGAAGAGCGAGGCCGCAAGTTGGTTCAAGGGTGGGATTAAATTTTCCAGAGCGATCGAAGAGGGAAAGGCACCGGGACAATTCCATCTCAATCGCGCCACCATCGTTTACCGCCATTCGTTTCGGCCCCCAGCAGTTTTCAATGATGATCCCCTCTTCTTGGGCTTCCTTGAGTTCTACCTCGAAAGCAGGCATCCGTCCGCGCTCTTCGAGGCAGACGATACGAATATCAGGCACTCCAAGCTTGCGGCAGGTCAAAGCCGCATCCACGGCTGTGTTTCCTCCGCCAATAACGATGACCGACCGGCCTAAAGACGGCGCCGTTCCTTCCTTGGCTTGCTTTAAAAAGGTAAGCCCCGAAATGATTTGGCCAGAATCTTGGCCGGGAATATTGAGTTCCACCGGAGCGCCGGTTCCGATACTTAAAATCACTCCCTGGAAATCCCTCTCCAATTTGCCAAGCTCCACCTTTTGGCCGATCCGCTCTCCGGTCCGGAACGATACGCCCATTTGCTGGAGCCTCTCGATCGCTTGCTCTATTAGGGCCAGCGGC
The DNA here is from genome assembly GCA_964537885.1 of uncultured Syntrophaceae bacterium. Lineage (GTDB taxonomy): Bacteria > Desulfobacterota > SM23-61 > SM23-61 > SM23-61 > CAZIDC01. The sequence continues at coordinate 1,709 of CAZIDC010000363.1, forward strand.
AGACGGAAAGACGGAATGGCATAGCGCAAAACTCCCCCCGGTTCATTGGCCGCTTCGAAGACGGTGACTGAATGTCCTTTGGAGCGCAATTCATAAGCGGCCATCAACCCGGCGGGTCCGGAGCCCACAACCGCCACCTTACACCCTGTTTCCTTGGCTATTGCGGGCAACCGGCAGGAGATTTCCGGGTAGAAGTCCGCAAGGTAGCGTTTCAGAGCCCGAAGGTGAACGGCACCGTCCATTTTTTCCCTCTCGCAAGCCGGCTCGCAGGGATGGGAACAAATCCGGCCCAGAATCCCGGCAAAGGGAGTATAAAGCCTCATCTCCTCAGCGGCTTCCTTTTCTTTGTCCTGGGTGATCAGGCGAATATATCCCTGGCAGTTCATGTGAATGGGACAGGCCGCACGGCACGGAGCAACAGAGAGGCGGATATTGTCTAATATGCAGCGCTCGACGCAGATCCCACAGGCGTAACAGAGGCCACGGTCAATCCGTATGTTGATGTCCGAGATCATGACCGCACCCCCTTTCCCTCCATCTCAGCGATCGGCCTGGTACTCACCTGGATATCCTGGAGGTGCTCGCCGTGGCGTAATATGACGTGGCAAAGCCAGTTCTTATTATCCGTTTCCGGGTAGTCGGTTCGGCGATGGGCACCTCCCCAGCGGCTTTCCTTTCGTTCCAGAGAAGCCCGAGCCGAAAGGGTCGCACATTGGATGATATGCTCAACTTCGTATATCTTGGAAAGTTCATGCCCGTCCCGAACTATGACCTGGGTTTCGATCTCCCTTGTAAAACGCTCGGCCCATTCGGTCCAGCGCAAGAGCTTATATTCATTCTTGGGCGAGATCACGTAATCGCCGATCAGCCGCCTCGCTTTATACTCCAAGTCGCGAACGTCGATATCCCGTCCGGCGTTGCCGAAGAGGCGGTTGCGTCGTTCTTCGAAAGCCCCCACCCGATCCCGGTTGAGTTTAACCTCGGGTGAATCGGAAACAAACTTGACGGCTTGCTCTGCGGCCACTTCCCCGAAAACAAAAGCACCCGTGAGGTGCTGTTTGGGCACACAGGCCACGTCGCCGGCAGCGTAAAGACCCGGCACCCCGGTCTCGGTTTTCTCGTTGACCACGATCCCCGCCAGGCCATGGCCCCCGCACAGCTGGCATTCGGTCGGCCAGAGTTCGATGTCCTTTTTTCGGAAATCCACCCCCCGTCCTTGGAAAAATCGTTTTTGGACCGGCCTTTCCGTAGTGAACAGAATGTTCTCGATCTCTTCGATCACTTCCGGCTTGAGATGGCTCAGCTTGATTCTCAGAGGCCCGCGCCCTTCGTTGAAGGCTTGTTCCATCTTGGACAGGTCGTGGCATTGCCCTTCCATGAGGATGTTGTCATAGATATCCAAAAGCCTCCCTCCCCTGGTCAGGGTAATCGCCAAAAGGGGCATGTTGGCATCTTTGATCAACATGGTTCGCCGGCCGTACTCCATTCCGGTCAAGCTGGCGCCGGCGCGGTAGGCCATGACATAACCATCGCCGGTGTTGCCGGGGAAATCAAAAGTCCCGTACAGATACCCGGAATTAGGCAGGGAGAAGCGGGCTGTGCCGCCGGCGGCCAAAATGACGGCCTTGGCCTGGCAGACTACAAGTTCTCCGGTGCGAACGTTGACTCCGATCGCTCCCGCCACCCGTCCGTCGTCCATGAGCAAATCAAGCCCCATGGTCCGGTTTATTGCCTGAGATCCCATTCCGAGGGCTTTTTGGGCAATGATCACTTTCAGGTCCGGTTCCTCCATGGCGGCCAGGAATTCTCCTTTGGGGTGATACTGGAGGGTACGGTAGTTCCCCTTAACATCCTGCGGGAAATAGACCCCCCAGCTTTCCAGTTTCTTTAATAGATCGAAAGAACGCCGGGCCATTTCGTGGCTGGCCGGTCCATCCACGATCCCGGCGCAGCTCAGGCGCACCGATTCAACGTAGAGTTCGGGCGTGGTGAAGTTGGGAATGGCCACGATGTTCAGCGCGTCCATACCCCGCGCGATGGAGCCGCTGTACTTGATGTCTCCTTTTTCGAAGATTACTAC
>CAZIDC010000364.1:0-3779 GCA_964537885.1 uncultured Syntrophaceae bacterium
TCAAGACTGTTTTTGGATGTCAGAACTGCGGCTACCAGGCGCCCAAATGGCTGGGCAAATGCCCGGACTGCGGCTCGTGGAATTCCTTTGTCGAAGAGCAATTATCATCCGCGGCTGAACATCCCGCTCAGGCTTTCACCATTTCTGAACAAGGATTTCCTCCCCAATCCATCATGGCCATCAAGACCTCTGAAGAAGGAAGGGTGAAAACCGAGGTCAGCGAATTCGACCGCGTCCTTGGTGGCGGGGTGGTCATTGGCTCCGTAGTCCTCATTGGGGGAGACCCTGGAATCGGCAAATCCACCCTTCTTCTGCAGGTCTTGAACAGGCTGGCCGGGAAAGGAGTAAAGGTCCTTTATGTCTCCGGTGAGGAGTCACTCCGCCAGCTCAAGATGCGGGCGGATCGCATCGGAGTCGTCTCCAAAGATCTTTACATCCTGGCCGAGAACTCCCTGGAAAAAATCATCGACGATGTTAAGAAGCTCAAGCCAAGGGTGGCAGTGATTGATTCCATCCAGACCGTCTTTACTTCCCAGATGCAATCTGCCCCCGGTTCCATCGGACAGGTTCGCGAATCAGCCGGGAGACTGATGGTTCTCTCCAAGTCCAGCAATTTTTCAACGTTCCTCATCGGGCACGTGACCAAAGAAGGGGCCATCGCCGGGCCGCGGGTCTTAGAGCATATAGTGGATACGGTCCTTTACTTCGAGGGCGACCGGGGCCACCCTTACCGCATCCTCCGGGCCGTGAAGAATCGGTTCGGCTCCACCAATGAGATTGGAGTTTTTGAGATGAAAGACGGCGGTCTGGAAGAAGTGGCCAACCCTTCGGAGCTCTTCTTGGCCGAACGCCCCCTCGACGTGGCTGGATCGGTGGTCATCTCCAGCCTGGAAGGGTCCCGCCCCATCCTCGTGGAGCTTCAGGCATTGGTCAGCCCTTCTTCCTACGGGATGCCCCGGCGGACCGCCATCGGGGTGGACCCGAACCGGGTTTCCCTGCTGGTAGCCGTCTTGGAGAAGAAAGTGGGAATGAACCTGGCCCAGCAGGATATTTTCGTAAACGTGGCCGGCGGCGTGCGCGTTGAGGAACCGGCTGTAGACCTGGGGATTATCTCCGCCGTGGCCTCTTCCTTCCTCGACCGGCCCATCCCTTCCAAAACCATGGTGATCGGGGAGGTCGGCCTGGCCGGTGAAGTGAGGGGCATCCATCAGGCCGAAGTGCGTATGAAGGAGGCCTCCAAGCTGGGCTTCAAACGCTGCTTGCTGCCTAAGAGCAACCTGTCCCGGATAAGCGCGGAATTCGCCGGAATAGAAACGATTGGGGTCGGCTCCGTTGAAGAAACCTTGGAAACTCTTTTTTAAGGAGGTATTTTGCAGAAATACTTTTGTTGGGGAATTCTACTAATCATTCTCTTCCCTTTGCCTCTCTACGGACAATCCTCTGCTTTAAACTCGGGGAAAGCCATTACCCTTATTTTTTCGTCCAACGTTCATGGAGAGGTCGAGCCCTGCGGCTGACGCGAATCCCTGCTTGGCGGTCTGGCCAGGCGAGCCACCTTCATCGAACAGTTGCGGCGTGAGCGCAAAAACGTCATCCTTGTCGACACCGGGGACCTGCTCCATTCCCGTTCCTCCATCCATAGCCCCCACGCCCCCAAATTGAGCGAATTCAGGGCTGACCTTTACCTGAAATGCTATAACCTCATGGGATACGATGCTTTCACGCCCGGAGAGCTTGACCTTTCCTCTGGAAAAAAGGAAATTTTGCGCATGAGTAAAAAGGCGAATTTCCCCTTCCTGGCCGCCAACCTTCTGGATAACAAGTCCCGGAAACCGATCTTTCGTTCTTATCTGGTTAAAGAAGTTGGCGGGATCAAAGTCGGACTTTTAGGCCTGATCTCCAAACGACTTTCCTTAAAGAATTCTCCCGGAGAAAAGGTAGATTTTCATATAGCCGATCCAGTCGAAACAGCCCGACAAGTTGTCGCCGACCTAAAGAATAAGCAATGCCAGGCCATCGCCGTCCTCGGCCATATGGATGCGGATGAACAGGAAATGCTCGCCCAGGCCGTCCCGGGAATCCAGTTTATCCTGAGCGGTCATGTCCTCAATCATCAATTAGATCCAATGACGGTGCAGGAAACCCAGATTTTTAATGCCGGCTTCCGGGGAGAAAACCTGGGTCGGGTGGACTTCTTGATGGAGGAAAATAAACTTCAATCCCGCTTTCGTCTGGTCTCCCTGACGACGAATTTTGCCGACCATCCCCAGGTCCTGGAATGGGTCAATCAGTATAAGACCCAACTCCGGAGTCTCCCGCAGGTTCCCCCCCGGCCGGCTCCCTCCCGCCCACGTGCTGGCGCTACTCCCCAGGTCATCATCCCTTTGATCCCTCTCTTCGTCGGTGAAAAATCTTGCCGCCCCTGCCACAAGGAACATTACCAGCACTGGTCAAACACCGCCCATGCCCGGGCGTATCAAACTCTAATAGCCAAAAACAAAACTACCGATCCGCTCTGCCTGGCCTGCCATACTACCGGATATGGAGCGCCCCTATTTTCCAAGGGGCCTCTTGAGAACGTCCAATGCGAAGCCTGCCATGGGCCGGGGGAAGGGCATTCCGACCGCGAGAGAAGATTTCCCCCGGTCACCCAGGACCAGTGCCTGAAATGCCATAATCCCGCCAACAGCCCGAATTTCAATTTCGCCACCTACCTCGAAAAAATCCGCCACTAAAAAGGTGTTGGGCGAAACGTTTAAGCCCTAATTCCTTGCGCCTTCCGCCTTTTACCCATTGCCTATTGCCCATTGCCCATTCCTTCACTATTTGACATTCCCCCAAAAGTTTAGTATAAGAGTTTTAATGCTAAATAAGCGGAGGACCGTTGTCATGGGAAAAAGGAATTGGCGAACTCTGATCGGGATGGCTATCTTATTTGTTGCTTTCACCCTGACCGCAAGCTGCGGACCGGGGTTGAAGGAAGAAAACGAAAAATTAAAGAAAGAGGTAACCGACCTCACCGCTGAAAACGAAAAGTTGAAAACCGATTTGGGCAAAAAGACCACAGAGAGCTCGGCGTTACACAGCCGAATCGCCGAGCTGAACCTGCAGATCTCGTCTCTTCAGACTCAGAACCAGACCTTTCAGAATGAGATCGATTCCCTGAAAACCCAGTTGAAGGGAAAGAAGAAAAAATAACAGCCATTCAAACTCTTTGGTCCTGCGGTGCAGATTACGGGCATCATCCTCGCCGGGGGGAAAAACCTCCGCATGGGTAAAAACAAAGCCTTCATCGAGGTCAATGGCCAACGCCTTATCGACCGAACCAAAAACCTCTTTGTCGAGCTTTTTGACCAAGTACTCCTGGTGACCAATTCTCCGCTGGATTACCTGGACCTTAATCTGCGCCTTGTTGCGGATCTTTGGCCGGGGAAAGGGGCTCTGGGGGGAATTTACACGGGCCTCTTCCACGCCTCCCATTCTCATGCCTTCGTGGCGGCCTGCGATATGCCCCTGCTCAACAAAGCCTTGATCAGCCGGCTGGCTGCGCTTTCCCCCGGTTATGACATTGTAATTCCCAAAACCGAAGACGGCTTTCAGCCCCTGCACGCCGTTTACTCCCAGAAATGTTTACCCTTCATGGAAAACTTGTTGCGGGAAAATAACCTGAAGATCATCGATTTCTTCCATAGGGTTAAAAAGAGGGAGGTACCCACCGAGGAAATCCTGCCTCTCGACCCGCAACTTATCTCTTTTTTAAACATCAACACCCCGGAAGA
>CAZIDC010000365.1:0-3766 GCA_964537885.1 uncultured Syntrophaceae bacterium
ATGGGCATTGACTGGGAAAAAGTAAAGGAAGAGGCGGTTCAGATTCTCAGCGACTACATAAAGATCGAGACCACCAATCCTCCGGGAAATGAAATGGCCGGAGCCCGCTACCTGCAGGGGAGCCTGGAGCGAGAGGGTTTGGCGGTGACGGTTTTGGAGTCTCAGCCCGAACGGGGCAATGTAATCTGCCCCCTGAAAGGCAAGGATGGCCTTGCACCGCTGATCCTCTTGCACCATATCGATGTTGTTCCCGCAGAAGAGAATAAGTGGAAATACCCGCCTTATTCAGGGGCCGTGGTCGATGGGGAGATCTGGGGAAGGGGGGCCCAGGATTGCAAATCCCTGGGAGTCATTGAACTCTTAGCGTTTCTACTCCTGAAACGCGAAGGATTCCAGTCCAAAAGGGACATCGTTTACTTAGCTACTGCCGATGAAGAAACTGGCGGAAAGTGGGGGGTAGGCTGGCTCTTCGAGAATCATCCGGAGATGATGCGCGCGGAATACGTGATCAATGAAGGCGGGGGAGTGGGCATGATTGTTGGCGGGCGAAATGTCTACACCTGCCAGACCGCCGAGAAGGGCATCTGCTGGCTGAAGCTGACTTTCCGCGGTAAACCGGGGCACGGTTCTATCCCGCATGATGATAACTGCGTGGTAAAAATGGCCAGAGCCATCGAGAGAATTTCTTCCTATCGCTCGCCGCTCCGGCGCACCCTGACCACGGCGAATTTCCTTAAGGGAATTGCGGAAGAACAAAGTTTTCCCCGTTCCTTGATTTTGAGGCAGATTTTAAACCCTGTTTTTTCCAAAGCGATCGAGAAACGGATCCCCGACGCCGGTTTAAAGGGAATGGTGGGCGCCATTTTGAGAAATACCTTCGTACCCACGGTCGTCCAGGGCGGGCAGAAAACAAACGTCATTCCCAGCGAGTGCTCCTGCCAGGTAGACTGCCGCATTCTTCCCGGAGTAGACCCGGAAATGATCAAGACCGAGATCAGGAACCTCTTGAACGATTTCAAGGATTACGAGATTGAAATTCTGCAGACCACTCCCGCCTCGGAATCGGCTGGCGACAATGCCCTGTACCGGGCGATGGCCAAAACTCTTACCCGGCTTGATTCCAGGGCCAAGATGATTCCTATGATGCTCACCGGTGCCACCGATTCAAGGTTTTTCCGGGACAAAGGAACGGCGGCCTATGGATTCCAGCCGATGGCTCCGATCAAAAACCTTTCGGAATACATGAGCCGGGTTCACGGCCATGACGAACGCATTGCAGCGGAAAGTATCCTTTTCGGCACCCGGGTGCTTTATGAGTTACTAAAAGATTTTTGCGGTTGAGCTGCCTTTTGAAATCGCAAGGAGCCATTGCATTTAGTGCCACTTCCAACCCTTGTCCTATCCGGTCCTTCCCCCTGATTCAGCCGGCGGACCGCACCCATCTACCCGGGCATCAGCAAAATAGGGTTTGAAAAGTGGGGGGAGAGAAAAAGCCTTGACTTGGGGTTTTTGTTGAATATACTGGAATTCACCTTTAATATATTTATCCGGTCTACTATTCCCCACTTAACCCGCCCTCTCCCCCCTTTTGGGGGGAGAGGAGAAAGGTGAGGGGGGCCATCGGGGTGCGGCTCAGCGTTCCATTATTTATGAAAAGTTCAATAATGGGGGAACCAATCTATAATGAAAGAGAGATATATGGATCCAATCAAGGTACGCTTAGGCGCCGAAGTCGAGGCGCTGGCCGGTGATCTAAATGCGGCCAGCGAATTTTTATACAACAATCCTGAAATTGGCTATCAGGAATTCAAGGGCTGTGAATATCTTAGCCGCTTTCTTCGGGAACGTGGGTTTGAAGTCGAGCAAGGGGTAGGCGGGGTCAAAACGGCCTTTCTGGCCCGACCCGCCGGCTGCGAGAAGGCCAGGCCGGCCGTCGCCTTTCTGGCTGAGTACGACGCCTTGCCTGGAGTGGGACACGGATGCGGGCACAACCTGATTGCCGCGTCCAGCGTAGGCGCAGCCATAGCGCTCAGCCGGCTTAGAGATGGAATTCCAGGGAGCCTGGCGGTAGTTGGCACTCCCGCCGAGGAAGGCGGAGGGGGAAAAATCCTGCTGGCCGAAGCCGGGGTTTTTTCCGCAATGGACATGGCCATCATGTGCCACCCCAGCCGGCTCAACCGGCCAGGAGAGGAGATGCTCGGCCGGGTCAAATTCAAGGTGGAATTCTTCGGGAAAGCAGCCCACGCTTCGGTTTCTCCGGACCAGGGGATCAACGCCCTGGATGCCATGGTGGCTACGTACAACCACATCAGCGCTCTCCGACAGGCCATCCGGACCGATGCGCGGATTCATGGGATCATCACCCATGGAGGGGATGTTCCCAACGTCATTCCCCAGTATTCGGCTGGCCAGTTCTATATCCGGGCTGCTACCCGGGGCTACCGGGATGAATTATTCAAAAAAGTTGAGAAATGTATCGAAGGCGCTGCCATAGCAACCGGCGCTTCCTATAAAATTGAAGTGGGCCAGCCCACTTTCGATCCCCTAAAACGCAATCCCCCCCTGGAAGAAGCTGCCGGGGCTAACATGGAAGCCCTCGGCCTACCCATTGATCCGGATGATGGTCGCCGGGGTTCTTCGGACATCGGGAACCTCAGCCATTATCTGCCGGCCATTCATCCGACCCTGGCCATTGTGGAGCCCGAAGTCCCCGGGCATTCCGAGGTTTTCAGAGAAGCCTCCGTAAGCCCCCGGGGCCGGGCGGCCTTGCTCAACGCGGCCAAGCTCTTGGCCATGACCGGCTATGATTTTCTAACCTCGGCCGAATTGAGAGAAAAAGTGAGGGAAGCCTTCGAAAAAAAGGAATGAGCTTCGGGGGGGCGAGGCGGGAACAAAGGAATCATTTTTAGAAAAAAGTAATTAAACCATCGTCGACAAAGGAGGGAAGTATGAAGAAAACGAATTTTTTAAAACTGTTATTCATCTCGCTGCTTGGAGGGCTCCTTTTTGCTCCTGCGGCCTTAGCGCAGAAACCCTTGGTCATCGGCTTTGAAGGGGACGCGGCTACGTTGGACCCTCACGCCCGGAACGAAACCACAACAACCACGATCCAGCGCCACGTGTATGAACAGTTGATCAGCTTGGACGCCAATTTGAAAATACAGCCTGACCTGGCCGAAAGCTGGAGGCTGGTCGACGATAACACCTGGGAATTCAAACTGGAAAAAGGCGTCAAGTTTCAAAACGGCGAGCCTTTCAATGCGGCCGCAGCCAAATACTCCTTAGAGCGATGCAAAACTCATCCTAAGAGCCAGTATAAATACATGGTGCCGGATTACAAGGAAATCGTGGCCGTTGACGAAACCACCCTTCGTTTCATTACCAAAAACCCCACGCCGGAACTCTTGATCATGCTCGAGTCCGTATCCATGGTGCCCCCCAAATATTTTTCCGAAACGGAATACGGAAAATTAGCGAGCACGATGGTGGGCACGGGGCCCTACAAGTTTGTGGAGTGGGTCAAAGATGACCACATCACTCTGGTCCGCGACGAGAACTGGCACGGCAGCCCCAAACCGGATTGGGGAAAAGTCATCCTCCGCCCCATTCCCGAGAATGCCACTCGTGTGGCGGCCCTGATTACCGGCGAGATCGATGCTTGCTGGGGGGTATCGATTCCTGATATTCCCCGGGTGGAAAAAAACAAAAATACCTATGTCAGCCGGAGCCCCAGCCAGAGGGCCATGTACGTCATGAGCGACGTTTA
>CAZIDC010000366.1:0-3766 GCA_964537885.1 uncultured Syntrophaceae bacterium
TGCGAGCCGTCCGGCATCAGTGGCTGTTAACACATCATCCAGCGCCACAAGATGCTTCTCCCCTCTTCGAAGCACATCGGCAAGCGCTAAGCGTGTTGCCAGATATAGCTGCTCTCTTTCACCGCCCGAAAGATTTTCCAGAGAAATACTTTCTTCGACCATATCCGGGATCACCGCAGAGGGTTCGAAGTTCTCGCCGATACGTATACGCCCGAGTCTTCGGCTGGCAATGCGCTGTAACGTGCGCGTTGCTGCCGCCTCTACGGGCTGGGTTACGGCGGCAATAGCTTCTGTGCGGCACGCAACCATGGTTTCCCATAAAAGCCGAACCGCATCGACCCGTAACTGCTCGTTTTTTACCTCCTGCTGCAAATCAAAAACACGTTCTTCCGCAGAGGCAAAGATGGAATAGGTCCCCTGCGCTGAAAGGCTCTCCAGTTTAGTTTCTTCCCGGATCTCCTCTTCCCGGGCGCGCACTGCTATCCTGTTTGCCGCCTCCATTTGGGCCTCAAGCTTTTCCAAAGCGGCAACGGGGTCCTCTTGGAAGTCATTTAACTGATTATCGATCTCCGCAAGACGCCCCCGGGCGGCGTCCCATGCCATAGTGATCTGCTGAAGCTCTTTTCCCCGTTCCTGGGGTTTTTTCCCATCTTGGCTAAGATCCGTTAATGTAGCCTCAAGCGAGATCATTGATTTCCGGGCATCGCCAAGACGTTGGACGGTAGTCTGCTCCTGGCCTGTAGCAGCCATCAGAGCCGACTGGGCCTTTTCCCAAACGGCTTCAGCGCCCTCAACCGTGGAAATAAAAACCCGTTTGGTATCCTCGGCTTTTGATTTTATTTCCTGAACGCTGGGTGGAGAATTTACCCACTCGGGTTGCCCTTCGACAATATTCGCCATGGCAGCTTCTTGAAGCCCTTTTTCCTGAATAAGTTCTTCCATCGACCTTCCGGACAACATCGTCAATAGTTGCGTATTTGCCTCGGCAATCCCTTTTTCCAATTCCCTGGCCTTCTCCCCCAGGCTTTCCAGCAGGTCCGGATCCGCTGTGCCGTATGGTTCGGTCAATTCCTTCAGCTTCGTTTCAGCTTTCGAATATGTCTTCCGATGTTCTTCAATTGAACCGGTTGGACCCCAAGCCCGCAGCCGGGCAATTCCCGGCAGATCCGCAATGACTTCTGGAGAGCCCCGGACCTGAGTTGGCGCACCATCATGCAGCGCTTGTGGCCCTGTACTTTCGCCGGCTAAAATCTCAATTTGGCCTTCTTTCTTGGGCACAATTTCTAAAGTTATGAGAGAGGCTTCAATTTTGAGCCGGGCCTCATCAAGCTCATGGATCGTTTTTCTAACCGCCCGCAATATTTTTGCATCGGGCGCTACCATTTTAATGCGTTCCCGCTTTCGACTCATGAGCGTATTTTCCGCTTTTTTGATCTTATCGATGAGCAGGGAGAGGTCAGAGAACGTTTTCTTGTATTCGGCGAAACGCCGTGCCGTTTCTGCAAGCTCCCCAGCTTTCTCAACTTCCATGCGTCCCTTGCGCGCGTCTTCCAGGGCAGTCTTGGCCTTCGCAGCCTCTACCTCACGTTCTTGCACTTCCCGCGCCCGTAAAGGTCCTTCCTTTTCGAGATTTTCCGCGATTTTTCGCGCCCCCGAGAGTTCCTTTTCTGCATTCAAAATAGCGGCGATCCGCTGTTTCAACTCCTGATGCTGTGCTTCTGTAGCCTTGACCCGCTCTAATCGCTGCTCCCGCTCGGCTTGCAAGTTCCGATAAATATCTACCCTTTTCCGAGCTTCTTTAATGACCTTTAACAGCTCCTCTTCATCATGCTTTGCCTGGGCACGGCGGGCTCTTAGGTCTTCAATTTTCCGTGCTGATTCCTCAAACGCTAAGTAGGCATCAAGAGCCCTGCGGCGGGCGTCCTCAGCTTCCTTTAGTTCCTGCTGGAGCTTAATGAGTGCGGGGGCATCTTTCCCGGTTTTTAATTTCCCCTTGGGCGTGAAGAATTCAAGGGAGCGTTCTTCTATCTTCCTTTCAATAGGGGCCGTTCCCACCACCTGGGCGGTCAACATCGAGCGGATATCCGTCACCAAATCGCCCGACAGGTTTCCCAGAACCAGATTCCCCTGGGGCACCCAAAGCACTTGAGCCAGACCCCAGTTTTCGAGCCGGGCAAAGCCTCTTCCGGGGGAGCTTTTGGTAATGATGGTCCGAGTCTGTTCATCGGCTGCTGCCCCTTCGGCGAGCCGGCGGAATCGGCCGTTCTCCTTTCTCTCAAGGACCGAATCCGGATTGTCCAAAAACTGCTTGGTTATCCGATACTCAAATCCGCCATGAAAAAATTCAACTGAAACTTTTGGCGCCAAGGCGCGCCCCCAGGGGCGAAGGGCTTCCACTTCTTTCCCCGTCACCCGGTGTCCATCAAGAAGAGCCCGGCGAAAGGCTTCAAAAAGCGTTGATTTTCCGGTCCCGTTCGGTCCATAAATGATATTCAGGCCTTCTTCAAAGGGGCTGACTTTGATGGTTTCAACAAAACATCTCCAGCCGCTTATGCTGACGGATCGGAGGATCATCGGGGGACCTCCTTATTGACAGCATAAAGCTCCATAAGCGCCCGCGCCGCAATTTCGGTCGAATCCCCTTCTTTCTTGATTAATTCCCGGAGCCGTCTGGCCGTCTCTTGAATAACCCCGAGGGGTAAATTGTGCACCCAGTTATCATCTTCCGGCGAAGGCCTCAGGCGAGAGGCATCCAGGTGGCCCGAAATAAATCGTGAAGCCAGGATTTGTTCGATATGATCAAGCTCGGAACGTTCCTCCGCAACCAGGAGCCCGTTTACACTTACTTCCAAAAGGGTATTGACCGATTCATCCAGGGATTCAATTTTTTTCCGCAATCGGGCAAGGTCGCCCTCTGCCCTTAATTCTTCTTCCATTTTGACCCATTTAAGCACCCCCGTACGCACGGGAGTAATTTGGGGCAAGGCTCCAGCATTTGGAATTTCAACGATGAGCACATTGCCGCTATCCCGCTCTCCAAATCTGGTTGCCTCATGGGTCCCCGAATAAGCCATCAAGGAATCACCGTCCTGGGGATACTGCGTAAAAGAATGCCAGTGTCCTAAGGCTAAGTAATCCAGCCTTGCCCTTTTTGCGGCATCGCGCGGTATCGGATAATCCGGCTCATCCTGATGGATTCCCTCTACCGTGCCGTGCGCTAAACCGATCCGGATAGCCTCTCCTCTTTCAGCCGGTATCCAGGCCGTAGGGTTTCGGTCTGAGTTTTTTTCCCGAACCGGGCAGGGATATAGGATAAATCCATCCCGATGCAAAGGGGCCTCTTCCAACAATAGGTGCACATTCCGAGTTGATTTCCATGCCGGGTGTTCCCAGACAGAGCCGGGCATCAGGGGATCATGGTTTCCGGGGATAATGTACACCGGCACCCCGAATTCATTCATAATATCGGCCACCTTTTGCACGAGCACTCGTTCGATGCCGTTATTCTCAAATACATCCCCGGCAACAAGGACAAAATCAACCTGGTTGGATTTGGCTGCCTCGACGGCCCTTCGACCGGCAGCCAACCGTTCCTCTCTGACCCGATGCCCGGCCTTGCCAACGGACTGTGCCTTCATCCCAATCTGCCAGTCTGCCGTGTGGAGGAATTTCATCTTGAACTCCTATTCATTCGCTGGAATGCCCATGAGGCCTCTGCGTTACGCCCTTGTGGACCCCTTTAATGAATCTTATTCTCCGCTCCACC
>CAZIDC010000367.1:0-3756 GCA_964537885.1 uncultured Syntrophaceae bacterium
TCGGGCCCTTTCTTTCTTAGTTCAATTTTACGGAAACAAGTTTAGAGACGCCGGGTTCTTCCATGGTGACCCCATACAGGGTGTCGGCCAGCTCCATGGTGCTTTTATTGTGGGTGACGAGGATGACCTGATATTTTTGGGCCAGCTCTCTGAGCATTCGGTTGAAGCGCCCGATATTGGCATCGTCGAGGGGAGCGTCTACCTCGTCCATCAGGCAGAAAGGGCTGGGATTAATCAGGAAGAGAGCAAAGATCAGGGCTACGGCCGTCAGGGCCTTTTCCCCGCCGGAAAGCAGGTTGACGTTCTGGAGTTTTTTGCCCGGCGGCTGGACGATGATATCCACCCCGGTCTCCAGCAGGTTGGACTCGTCGATGAGGACCAGTTCCGCTCGCCCCCCGTTGAAAAAGCCGGTGAAAAGTTCCCCGAATTTTTTATTTACCGCTTCGAAGGTTACGGCGAATCGTTTCCGGGAAGTCCGGTTGATCTTTTTGATGGCCAGGTCCAGAGCTTCCAGGGACTGAACGAGGTCGGCTTCCTGCTCGGTCAGGAACTCCAGTCGAGTCTTGGACTCTTCGTATTCCTGGATGGCTAAAAGGTTGACCTCCCCCATCGACTCTATCAAGGATTTCAGCTCGCCGAGTCGAGCCTCTACTTCAGGCGAAAAGTAGTCCTGCTCATCTTCCCGGGCGATTAGGTTTTCGGGGTTGGTTCGGTATTTTTCCTCAACGCTGGCCAAAAGATGCTTGAGGTTGAGGTCAAGCTCCATGAGCTTCAGGGAAAGGGTGTTTTTCTGCTCCTGAATCGCCTGGAGGGCTTGCCGGCGTTCCTTCAGGCAACTTTCTTCTTCCTCGAGCTTTTGCCGCTCCTGGAGCAGGCCTTCTTTTTTACCAACCAGAAAAGTTTGCAGTTCCTGGTGTTCGGCCAGAAGCCGGGTGAGCTCCAGTCCAGCCGCCCGTTTCTTTTCTTCCGCGGCGGTAATCAGGCGCCAAGATTCCTGGACTTCTTCGCGGCGCTGGGAGAGATTGGATTGAGTATCCTGGGCAATCCTCCGGGCTCGCTCCAAGTTTTGATCGAGGCTTTGCTTCTTTTCCTGAAAGGCCACCAGACGCACTTTGGCCTCGGTCACTTCGGCGAGAAGCTCTTCAATTGCGCATTTCAGGAATTGCAGTTCTTCTTCCCGGCGCCCTAAGATCTCCTCTTTTTCTCTTTGCAGGAGTTCCGTGGACTGGAAAAGAGACTCGTTTTCCCGAGCCTGATGATGGAGCTCGCTCTCTTCTTCGCTGATCTGGCCTTCTTCGAATTGGAGGATCTCTATTTTTTGCAGCCAACGCTTGAGCTCAATCTGGCCTTGGTCCATCTCCTTCACTTCGCTGACGATTTCTAAATCTTCCCGGTGGAGGGCTTGGGCAAGGGCTGCCACCGAGGCTTCCAACTCTTTAATGCGCGAGGACAGTTGTTCGCAGGCCTGCTCCCGGGACATCACCTGCTGGCGGAGTTCCTCAGTGGACTGGGTCAATTCCCGGATCTCTCTTTTGCGGTGGAAGGTGCCAGACCCGATCTGCTCCTTGCTTCCTCCCGTGACCACTCCCGAAGGCTGGAGCACCTCTCCTTCGAGGGTGACCAGTGTTTTCCATATGGAATCGCGGTTCCAAAGATCAATGGCCTGGCTCAGGTCGGGGACAACCCAGACATCCGCAAAGAGATAAGACGCTAAATGAGCAAATTCTTCCTTCACCTTGACTAAGTCGAGGAGGGGGACGACCCCAGCGGAAAGGCCGGACTGCGGGGGGGAGGATGTGCCGGCAGAAACCGGATTCTGTTTCAGGTTCAGGGGAATAAAGCTTGAACGCCCCGATCCATGGGCTTTCAGGTAATCGATGGCTTTAAGGGTTTCTTGATGGTTCTGGACGATGACGTGTTGTAGCCGTTCGCCCAGAACGGACTCCACCACCCCTTCGTATTGGGGGTCGGTCTCGATAATGTCTTCGACGAGGCCATAAATTCCATTGGCAATGGTTCCCTGGGCCTGGCGTTTGAGGAGGATGGCCCGGACGCCTTCCTGGTAGCCTTCGAAATTTCTCTGCAGCTCTAAGAGGGAGCTGAGACGGGAGCTCTCGACGTTCAGGCGCTCCTTCAGCTTAGCCAGAAATTCCTGCAGACCGGCGAGGGAAGATTGTAATTCCTTGATCGTAACAGTTTTAAGGTCCCGTTCTTTCTCGATCTGAACCCGGGTATTGCGGCGGTCGTCCAATTGCAGGGACTGGCGGGCCATGAGGGCCCGGGTTTCGGCCACTTTCAGCTCCGCCTCCTCCCTCTCTTTCCCAATCTTCCCCCGGCGGCGGGAGAATTCTTCCGAGCGGCGTTTGAGGTCGTTAAGCTGGTTTTTCAGATGGGCCAAATGCGTAAGAAGACCCACCAGCGCACTCTTTTCCTGCGTTAGGGCTTGCTCATCTGCGGCGTGCTGGGTTTTTTTCTCGTAGAGAATTTTTTCTTTTCCAGATAGAAAAACGGTGTCTTTGGCGATAGCCTGATCGAGGTCGCTGCCGTATTCTTCATAAACCTGGATCTCCCGCCCCGCCTCTTCTTCCTGCTGAAGGAGTTTGGCGATTTCTTCTTCCGCACGAGAGCGTTGTCTTTGAAGGTTTTCCCGCTCCTGGGTGGCTAACTCGGTCTGGGTTTCGTATTTTTTAATCGTTCCTTCATTCTCAGCCAGGCGGTCCTGGTGGAGCGTCAAATCGCGCTCTAAATCCAGCAAGTTTAACTTAATCCGCTCGATGGAAGCTTCCACCTCCTGCAATTCCGCCTGGCCCTTAATCTCGCTATCCTTAAGTTCCTGCAGGGAGGATTGCAATTCCCTGCCCTGGGATTCTATCCGGCGGCAGGTCTGGGCAGCCTGACCTAACTCTAAGGTGCGCATCTCTTCCCTGTACCCCTTATAGCGTTCCGTCTTCTTGGCCTGGCGGTTGAGGGAGTTCATCTGCCGTTTGATCTCCCCGATGACGTCATTGAGGCGCAGGAGGTTTTGCTGAGTAGCTTCCATCTTGCGCAGGGCGGCGGCTTTCCGGTCTTTATATTTGGTGACCCCGGCTGCTTCTTCGATCAGGATTCTTCTTTCTTCTGGCTTGGCGTTTAAAACAAAATCCATTTTTCCCTGTTCGACGATCGAATAAGCCCGGTGTCCGACTCCTGTCCCCAGAAAAAGATCGGTAATGTCCTTCAATCGGCAGGGGACTTTATTAATGCAATATTCGCTGTCCCCGGAGCGAAAAAGCCTCCGGCTTACAGAAATCTCCGTAAAGTCCAGATAATCGGCGAGGGAATGACCGTTCTCGTTGGAAAAAGTAAGGATAACTTCAGCCATGCCATGGGGTTTTCTACTTTCACTTCCATTAAATATGACATCCTCCATGGCTTTGCCGCGGAGTTGTTTGGGACTTTGTTCCCCGAGAGCCCAGCGGATCGCGTCAACCACGTTGGATTTCCCGCACCCATTTGGACCTACCACGGCAGTAACCCCCGAGGGAAAGTCGATCTCAAGCTTATCCGAGAAAGACTTGAATCCACAAACTTCAATCTTCTTGATTTTCATGGCCACCCCTTTGGTTTTTCCCCCATTAGAAACTTAAAACCATAATAATTTCCTTCTGGTAGCCGATTCGAAGCGACTATCCGAACCATCGGAAACATTTTAACAGGGGAGTAAAATTTTGTAAAGGCAAAAATACAACTAAATGTATATTTAGTTTTTTAACCCCC
>CAZIDC010000368.1:0-3742 GCA_964537885.1 uncultured Syntrophaceae bacterium
ATTTCGATCTGTTTTACGGCTTCCACGTAGGCGGCAACGGAGCGAATGTAGCCGATACTGCCGAAGATGGTGGCGAAGGCGGCGAAGAAGCCCATGGCGAAGAAGCGGCCGAAATAGCGGGGGAGGACGATTAGATGCCGGGTTGATTTCTTGAGCACCAAGGGGAAGGTCAACAAAGATGCGAAAATGTAATTCGTCAGGGTAGAGAAAAAGGGATCTCCCATCTGGGCCGTTTTTTTGAAAAGCAATATGGTCGGGGTAATCGTCAGGGCAGCAAGAAGGGCATAGCGCATACCCTTTTCCCGCAAGAGGAGAAGGATGGGCTCGGCCAGAGAGATACGGGCTCTGCGGACATTGAGAAGGTAGACTCCAAAAAGGCTGACCAGGATGCCAACTGCCCCGGCGGGATTTATGGTTTCATCCAGAAATATCACCCCAAAGACGGCCAGCAATACGACTTGGATCTTCCAGATCGTCACGGTTACGGATATCTCCCCGTACTTGAAGGATTTAGAGAGGAGAAGGGTCGAAAAGACCTGGGAAAACCCGGCCAAAAAGGAATAGAGCCAGTACTCCGCGCCTACAGTGGGAAAGCCGACCAGCAGGCTTACGAACAGGGCGAAGGGGAGGAGGAAAAAGAATCTTCCCCACACATTAATGTATTCATCCAGGTTGTGCCCCAGGTCCTTCATCACCGCATTTCTGCCGACCTGGCACAGCGCGGAAGCTATGGAAAATAACCACCACATAAGTAAGATTTATTATTAACAAAAAATGTGGAGACCCGTCAAGTCCTTACAGCTGGAGAAGGCCCGAACATTAATAAGGCGTAGCCGCAACTTGGCTGAGCCTTGAGTCCTATAACCTGACCCAGGATTCATTTGAAAAACTGCTTGACAA
The DNA here is from genome assembly GCA_964537885.1 of uncultured Syntrophaceae bacterium. Taxonomy (GTDB): domain Bacteria; phylum Desulfobacterota; class SM23-61; order SM23-61; family SM23-61; genus CAZIDC01. The sequence continues at coordinate 901 of CAZIDC010000368.1, forward strand.
AATTCAGATGGCATATCAATATTCCTTATTCCTTTAGGCATGTTCCTAAAACGATCTTATCCAGTAATTTTTTCCGTGCGGTGGCTGGCTGCATTCTGCGAGAGGATTCATTCGCTGGAATGTGCAGGTCATAGCGGCAGGGAGGGGATAGCTTAAAAACATAATCCATGGCTACAACTTTTTTTAAAAAAGGAGGTACAAACATGAGACATCGTATTTTTTATTCGATCAGCCTTTTAGCAGCGTTCTTTTGCCTTGCCCCGGGGCTTGTTTTTTCAGCCTCGCCGGAATTGGCAGCAAAGCAGGTTTGGCGGTGGGGGCACCATACTTCGGATCTTAACACCATGGATCCGGCGTTTGCCGTTCCGGACATGACCTATTCGGCCGGCAACGGGGTTTTCAACGGTCTTGTTCGTCTGAAACCTGGAACGCTTGATTTTGACAACCTCGAAGGGGATCTTGCCGAATCCTGGGAGATTTCCAAGGACGGATTGGTTTATACCTTCCACCTCAGAAAAGGCGTTCAATGGCATAAAGGGTACGGCGAATTTACCGCCGCCGATGTTCAATACACTTTTGACCGCCTAAAAAATCCCAAACTGGGGACTCCCTATGGCGCGAAGTTTCTCACCATTGACAAGGTGAAAGTCGTCGACAAATACACGGTTCAAATCATCCTCAAAGCTCCCAGCACCTTTTTCATCATGGATCAGGCCATGGCCTATCAGGCGGGCATGATTGTTTGCAAAAAGCAGGGAGAAGAAAAAGGCTTGAAGAATCTCGGGCTGGACGTCATCGGCACCGGCCCATTCATGTTTGATAACTACAAAGCGAAAGAAAAAATTACCTTTGTCAGAAACCCGAACTATTTCAGGGGCGCTCCGACGATAGAGCGGCTGGAGATGTATTTTATGTCGAATGTGGCTTCCCGAACCATGGCCTTTATCAAGGGGGACTTAGATGCGATTTATGGAGAGAGAGATAGCTACTGGGTTGAAGATGTAAAGAAGACCAAAACGGTCATTGTGGATTCCGTTCCGCTGGGCAGCGGCTGCGCCATTCACTTTAACATGACTAAAAAGCCCCTGGATAACATCAAAGTTAGAAAAGCCCTGGCCATAGCCGCTGACCGGAAGGCCTTTAAAGATTTTTTCGGCGGAGTCTGGCACGAGATGACCGCTCCGGTACCCCCTTCTTATTACGCCGCCTTGCCCAAGGAGAAAACACCCGCGGAGCTACTGTACAACTATGACTTAGCCAAGGCGAAAAATCTGCTGGCCGAGGCGGGTTACCCTAATGGTTTTAAATTAATGGGATACGTCACCGATAAACCCTACTACAAGTCCATCATGGAAATTTGCCAGGAACAATGGAAACCGCTCGGGGTTAACCTGGAAATCAAAGTGGTTGACCATACGACGTTTCATGCCAATATTCGCAAAGATATGAATGATGTGATCGTTTACTATGCGGGCCGGGCGCCGGTTGCCGACTCCTATCTTACCCAGTATTATTACTCCAAGGCAATTATCGGCAAGCCCACGGCGACCACGAATTTTTCCCACTTCGGCGATGTGGACGCGGATGGCGACGGTAAAATCGACAATGTTGACGCCCTTATCGAGGGAGCCCGCAAAGAAATGAATCGAGAGAAACAAAGGGAGCTTTACTATGAAGCCCAACTGCAGATCCTGAAAAACGTTCCATCCAAGCCCCTCCATGAACTCACCAAAGTGTTGGTCCGGCACAACTGGTTTGATCCGGGGGTTGAGATTAAAGGTTCTATGATTTTCGGGTATCCGCTGGAAAAGGCGCGAATTCTTAAGCACTGAGCAACAGGAAGGAGCCGGGCAGCTGGGGGGAGGTGCGGAAGGTTCCTCCCGACAGCTGCCCTTTTTTATTATGACTTCGTTCATCCTCCGCAGGCTTCTGCTGGCCATACCCACGATATGGGTCGTCATCACCGTCGTTTTCTTTGCCGTCCGGGGACTCGGCGGGGATCCGGCCATGGCGATTCTCGGAGACCGGGCTACCCCCGAGGCTCTTGAGGTGCTCAGGGAGAGACTGGGTCTCAACCAGCCGCTCTGGATGCAGTATACCTCATTTTTATGGGATCTGGCCCGGGGAAACTTAGGCCGAGATCTTCTTACGGAGCAACCCATATATGAGTTGTTTAGACGAGCGGTTCCATACACCGTCGACCTGGCCATATGGGCGACGGTTATCGGAATCTTGATCGGGGTGCCGGCCGGAATCCTTGCGGCCCTGAAATGGAACACTCCACTGGATTTTGTCGGAAGATTTTTGGGGATTTTTGGGTTTTCCTTTCCAGCGTTTTATCTGTCCATTATTCTTCTTTTCATCTTTTCCCTAACGCTGGGCTGGTTTCCCATGATCGGCGGCGGTGAGCTGGGCAATTGGGGGGAACGCGCCCGCCATCTGTTTTTGCCCGCGCTCAGCCTCGGGCTGATAAAATCGGCCTTTGTCATGCGCCTGACCCGATCGTCCATGCTGAATGTTTTGCATGAAGATTATATCACCACCGCCCGGAGCAAAGGGCTTAAAGAATGGATAGTCATTTACAAGCACGCCTTGAGAAATTCTTTAATTCCAGTTGTTACGATGATCTCGGTCTACATGGCCGTAACCATCGGCGGGTCCATAGAGGTCGAAATCGTTTTTAACCGGCCCGGCTTAGGCAAGTTTTTGATCGGAGCCATCCAGGAAAGGAATTATCCCGTGATCCAATCGGGCCTGGTGGTGCTATCGGTTTTTATCGTTTTGGTGAACCTTATCACGGATTTGTCCTACGCCTTTATCGATCCTCGAATCAAATATGATT
>CAZIDC010000369.1:0-3738 GCA_964537885.1 uncultured Syntrophaceae bacterium
GAAATGCAGCCTTTATCCGCGCTGCTCACCCGCTCGGCGAAGGTCTTGAGGTATCCCCGCTTTGCTTTCAGGGGGGGAGGAGACCAGGTCTTTCTTCGCTTTTCCATCTCCTCGGAAGGGACGAGTAGATCAAGGCGGCGCTGGGGGATGTCAATGGCAATGAGGTCGCCGTCCCGGACCAGGGCAACGGGGCCCCCATCCTGAGCCTCGGGGACGATGTGGCCAATACAGGGCCCACGGGTTGAGCCGGAAAAACGCCCATCGGTCACCAAAGAAACCGACTCAGCCAACCCCATGCCCACCAAGGCGGCGGTGGCGCTGAGCATTTCCCGCATGCCCGGGCCTCCTTTCGGCCCCTCATAGCGGATCACGATGACCTCACCGGGTTTGATCTGTCTTGCAAAAACGGCCTCTCGGGCGGATTCTTCATTTTCAAAGACCCGGGCCGGACCGGTGTGGACCATGATCTTTTCGGAGACCGCGGACTGCTTGACCACCGCTCCACCCGGAGCCAGGGAGCCGCGCAGAATGGCAATTCCCCCTTCTTTGCGCAGGGGCTTTTGCCGGGAAAGGATGACATCCGGGTTGAGGTTTTTTACACCGGCAAGATTTTCCCGCAAGGTCTTCCCGGTGACAGTTGGAACGTCAAGGTCCAGAAGGTCCAGGAGCTCGCTCAACACGGCGGGCACTCCCCCGGCTTCTTCCAGACCCTGCATGGAATATTTGCCGCTGGGCTTGATGTTACAAATGAAAGGGGTGCGGCGGCTGATTTCGTCGAAAGTCTCTAAGGATAGAGGAAGGTTCAATTCATTGGCCAAAGCCAGCAGGTGGAGGACAGTATTGGTAGAGCCGCCCAGGGCCATGCTCACGGTAATCGCATTCCGTAAAGCTGCGGGAGTGAGGATTGTCGAGGGTTTCAGGCCGGTTTTCCAGAGGCGGAGAATCTGCTCCCCGCTTTCCCGGGCAATGCGCAGCTTCTTAGCGTTCACAGCGTGAGCCGTTCCGCAGCCGGGCAGAGATAATCCCATGACTTCCGTAAGGCAACTGGTGGAGTTGGCTGTGCCCATCATGGAGCAGGAGCCCGGCCCCGGGCAGAGGCAGCGTTCGATCTCCTGAAAATCTTCCCCGGTGATCTCTCCCCGGAGCATTCTTCCCTGGGCCTCGCGGGCCGCCGGCAGAACCAGGTCCTCACCTTGGAAACGACCGGGCATCATCGGCCCGCCGGTAATCATGATGGCCGGGATGTCCAGACGGGCGATGGCCATCCAGCTCGCGGGGACAATTTTATCACAAGAGGCCAACACAACGATGGCATCGAAGCGGTTGGCATCCACGACGAGCTCCATGGAATCGGCGATGAGGTTGCGGCTGGGGAGGATGCGCTTCATCCCCTCATGTCCCTGGGCAATACCGTCGCAAAGGGCGATGGTGTTCACTTCGAAAGGGATGCCCCCGGCCATCCGGATGCCGGCCTTGGCTGCTTCGGCGAGAGACCGCAGGTGGACGTGTCCGGGATGAATCTCCGTCCAGGTGTTGATGACCCCGATGAAAGGCTTTGCGAAATCGCCATCCGTGAGACCCAGGGAGCGAAGCAGGGCGCGGTTGGCGGCCCGAGCGTCTCCCTGGATGAGTAGATCGCTTCTCTTTTCCATCTTCCGTTCCTTTTCTTCTTATGAATAAAACTTCTGATTAGGCCCTAACCGCAGCCTCTTTCTTTTTCCGGACCATTTGCAGGGCAATCACGATGCCGAGGAATATCAATCCCACGATGTCGGTATAGAGTCCCGGTTTGATGAGCAAAACGGCCCCGGCGATAAGGAGCAAACGTTCCACAATATTGGCCCTCCAGACGAACCAGCCGATGAGCCCGCCGGCGAGCATGATGACCCCGATCGAAGCGCTAATAAAGGTGGATAGAATTTCCCAGGCGGAGCCCACGAAAAGAAGGGAAGGTTCATAAGCGAACATGAAAGGAATAATGAAACCGGGCGCGCCGATCCGAACGGCGGCCAGGCCGGTTTTCCAGATATTGGATCCGGCCAAGCCCGCTCCGGCATAAACGGCCAGAGCGACCGGCGGGGTGATGGCCGATATGATGGCGTAGTAGAAGGCGAACATGTGAGCGCCGATCGGCGCAATGCCCAGCTTGATCAAACCCGGAACGAGCAAGGAAGCCATCACGATATAAGCCGCCGTGGTCGGCAAGCCCATTCCCAGGATGATTCCAGCGACCATGGTAAAAAGAAGCGCCGGAACCAGGGATTCACCCGCCAAATACAAAACAAAGCCTGTAAATTTGAGGCCCAATCCGGTTAGATTTACAATGCCAATGATGATGCCGGCACAGGCACAGGCACAGGCCACCGATAAAGTTCCCTTGGCCCCATCTTCCAGGGCATCCAGAATCTTTCGCAGCCACATGCGTGTTTCCTTCTTTATATTGGCGATAAAGAGGACGGAGATGATGGAAAAAATACAGGCATACATGGGGGTGTAACCTTCGAACAGGAAATAAAGCATGACGGCTACCGGCAGAAGGAGATGGCCCCGACTTAGCAAGACCGCCAATAGGCGCGGGGGGGCTTCGAGCATTCCCCTGAGGTTTGTCCGGAGGGCCTCGAAGTGGACGGCCATAAAGACGGAAAGGTAATAAAGAATGGCCGGAATGATCGCATGTTTGCAGACCGTGAGGTAAGGAATGCCCATGAATTCAGCCATGACGAAGGCGGCCGCCCCCATGACCGGCGGCATGATCTGGCCCCCCGTGGAGGCCGTCGCTTCCACGGCGCCGGCGAAATGAGGCTGAAATCCCGTCCGCTTCATCATGGGGATCGTAAATTGGCCGGTCACCATGACATTGGCCACCGCGCTTCCCGAAATCGTCCCGAAAAGACCGCTGGAGACGACGGCGATCTTCCCGGGCCCTCCGGCAAACTTCCCCGTGGTCGCCGCAGCCAGCTCCATGAAAAGTTGCCCGGTCCCGGACTTTTCCAGAAAGACGCCGAAGATCACGAAGAGAATGACATAGGTGGCCGAAACTCCTAAAGGAATGCCGAAAATCCCTTCGGTGGTCATGTAAAGCTGGTCAATGATGACCTCTGTGTTGAAGCCGGCATGACGCATAAGGCCCGGAAGAGAGGGGCCAATGTAGGCATAAATGATGAAACATATGGCGGTAATGGGCATGGACAGACCTATGATTCTGCGCGTTGCCTCCAATAAGGTCAGAATAAATAAGATTCCTATGGCCATATCGGCGGGGCTGAGGGGGTGCACGTAAGGATAGCGGGTGATGAAATATTCATAATTGAAGAAGATGTAGAGAATGGCGCCGAGGGAAATCCCCAAAAACACAAAATCTCCCAAGCGGTTGATATAGGCCTCTTTTTTGGGGGAGAAGGGGTAGACGAGGAAGACCAAAAGCATGGTAAACAGGAGATGGACGGCGCGATGCAAAAGAGCTTCGGGAGCTCCAAACGCTCCGGTGTAGAGATGGTAGGACGACATCGCGATGGCTATCCATGTCGCTATCCTGGCCAAAGTTCCCGATTTAGCGCTCATAGAGACAACCTCCTTGGGCTATTTGAAGGGGCGGATAGTCTTCTTGGGAAAAGAACGGCAGGATCAAAGGTCCTGCCGTCGTGAAGGCAAGAATTACATCTCTTTTCTTACAGCGCCCCGATTTCCTTAAAATATTTAAGCGCACCCGGATGGAAAGGGATCCCGATGTCCACAGCC
>CAZIDC010000370.1:0-3720 GCA_964537885.1 uncultured Syntrophaceae bacterium
AATAATAAATACTAACAAAATTCAATGGCCGGAGCAAGGAAATTAAAAGGATCTAAAAAGCCCTTGCCTTTTTATTGGGGGTCATTTAGGATAATTAATATTTTTCGGAAAAGGGGATTTTAAAGTATGCTGGATTTCATGAGACGCCACGCCCAATCCTGGATGATCAAAGTCGCCCTGGGGGCCGTGGTGGTGGTCTTCATCTTCTGGGGAATCTGGAACCCCCGGGAGGGCGGGGAACGGGATTTGGTGAAGATCGGAAACCAAACCATCACGATTACCGAGGCCCGGAATTATTACCAGAATCTCCGGGAAAGGTTCCAATCGATCTACGGCGAAAGGTTCACCGAGGAGATGGACAAAAAACTTGGGCTGAAAGAGCGGGCGGTGAAGGACCTGATCCATAAAGTCCTCCTCCTGCAAGAAGCCAAGCGTCTGGGGCTTACGGTAATGCCGGAAGAGCTTCAAAGCTCCATCCAGAACCATCCCGCCTTCCAGAAGGAAGGGGCTTTCGACCAGGCAACCTATCTTCGCGCCCTCCAGCGCGCCCGGATGACTCCCAAGGAATTCGAGTCCAGCCAAAAACAAATGCTCTTGATCACCCGGGTTCAAAACCTGATTGCCTCCTCAGCCAAGATTTCCGACCGGGAAATTTTGGAGGCGTACCAGAACACCTTCGAGAAGGTTAACCTGGATGTTCTTTCCTTTTCTCCTTCGGACATCCAAGATATTTCTTCGACGCCCGAGGAACTGAAGACCTACTTTGCCAAGCACCGGGAAGAGTTCAAAATCCCCGCCAAGGCCAACGCCCGTTACCTGCTTTTCAACCCTAAGGAATATTCCAAACAGGTCCAGGTAACCCCGGCTGAAATTGATAATTTTTACCAGAACAACCGTGAAAAGTTCGGCCAGCCCAAACGGGTTAAGGTGCGCCATATCCTGATCAAATCTGACCCCAAAGACGCCGAGGCGGCTGCCAAAGCGCGCCAAAAGGCCGAGTCCATCCGCGAGGAGGCCGCCAAAGGGCGGGATTTCGCGGTCCTGGCCAAACAGCATTCCGAGGACCCGGGAACGAAAGACCGCGGGGGAGAAATCGGCTTCATTACCCGAGGCCAGGTGGTCCCCGAATTCGAGGAGGCGGCTTTCTCCCTGAAGGTCGGCGGGATCAGCAACGTTATCCAGACTCCTTATGGGCTCCATATTCTGAAGGTGGATGAAATCCAGGAAGCCAGGACCGAGCCTTTGGAGAAGGTCAGGGAGCAGATCCAAGAGCTCCTTCGCAACCGCAAAGCCAGAGAACTGGCCCATGATGAGGCCGATCAGGCCTTTGCTGCGGCTTCCAAAGAAAAGAAACTGGATGGTTTTGCCAAAGAAAAAAATCTGGCCCTGAAGGAAACCGGACTTTTTTCCGCCGGGGACAAGAGTGGACTGGACCCGAAACTGAAGGATTCCGCACTGTCCTTGAGCAAGGGGGATGTCAGCCCGGTTCTGCGCCTGGGCGAAACTTTTGCTGTTCTTCAGGTTACGGAAAAGCAGGAGGCTCGCGTCCCCGAGCTGAAGGAGGCCGCCGGACAGGTCTCCGAAGCCCTGCGCCGGGAAAAGCAGAAGGAGAAAGCCATGGAAAAGGCCCGGGTAGTTTTGGAAAAATTAAAGAAGGGCGGGGATTTTAAATCCTTGGCCGCCCAGGAAGGTTTTAAGATAGAAGAAACGGGATTATTCGAAAGGGGCTCCAGCCCTCCCCAAATGGAGGCTGCGGAAGATCTGCGCCAATCCCTTTCCTCTCTTAGCTTGAAAAATCCTTATGCCGAATTTCCTCTTTTCATCGGGGGAAAGGTATTCCTCCTGCGCCTGAAAGAGGTCAAAGGGATCGACCCGGCTCAATTCGAGTCGCAAAAGGAGAATTTCCGCCGCTCCCTGATCCAGCAGAAACAGGAAAGCGTCTTAATGAATTGGCTGGATGAGCTTCTGAAACTGGCCAAAGCCAAAGGCCAATTCAAAATGATCAAGGAAATAAACGAAGCGCTATAAAGACAGGGGTCGAGGATTCGAGGGTTCAAGGGGTCCAGTGAAACGCAAAAAAAATATTGAGTTGGGAGAAATCCCGGGATGGCCGAACCTTGTTTTTTTCACTTGAACCCATGAACCCTCAACCCCTTGACTGACCCCCTTCACTTCAGCCCCAGAATTTCCCGGGCGATGACGAGCCGCTGGATCTCCGAGGTTCCTTCATAAATCGTGGTGACCCGGCAGTCGCGGGAATACCGCTCCAGGGGGTAATCCTTCACATACCCATACCCGCCGAGCATTTGCAGGGCCCGGTAACAGACCCGATTGGCCGTTTCCGTGGCCAAAAGTTTCCCCATCGAGGCCTCCCGCGTGAAGCGCCGCCCCTGCTCTTTCAAAAAGGCGGCCCGCAAAACCATGAGCCTGGCGGCTTCCAACTCTGTAAAGCTGTCGGCGATCATCCACTGGAGGGCTTGGAAGGACGCGATCGGCTTGCCGAACTGAATGCGGTTCTTGGCGTATTCCGTGGCGTATTCGATGGCGGACAGACCGATGCCCACGGCCAAGGAGCCGATGCCAATCCGGCCGCCGTCCAGGGCCATCATGGCGATTTTGAACCCGTCCTCTTCTTGCCCCAGAAGATTCCTCCGGGGAAGACGGCAATTTTCTATGAGGATCTCATTGGTGCAGGAACCGCGCTGCCCCATCTTGTCTTCGCTCTTGCCGATGATGAATCCCGGATGTCCTTGGCCTACCAGAAAGGCGCTGATGCCTTTGACCCCGGCCTTTTTATCCGTCTTGGCCCAGACCACGAAAATCCCGGCATGCTCGGCGCTGGTGATAAAAACTTTCGACCCGTTGAGCACATAATAGTCGCCGTCCGGGTGGGCAGTGGATTTAATCGCCGAAGGGTCCGATCCGGCGGTGGATTCGGAAAGGGCAAAGGCGCCCCCAGCATATTCTCCATCGCATATTTTGGGAATGTGGGCGGAGCGAACATCCTCCGCCCCGAAGGCCTGGATGACCTCTCCGACCATATTAGTCACCGCCATGGTTACCGCCGTGGAGGCGCAGGCTTTCGCTATTTCCGTCATGGCCAGGCTATAACTTACCACCCCGGCCTGAGATCCCCCATATTCCGCGGGGATATTCATGCCCATCAGGCCCAGGCTGGCCATGTCCTTAAGAATGAATAGCGGGTAAAGGCGGGTAGCATCGATCTCGGCGGCGCGGGGCTTCAGCTCCTTCTCGGCAAACCCCCGGGCCATCTCCTGAACCATCTTTTGCTCTTCGGTCAGACGAAAGTCCACGGCCAACCCCTTAAGGTGTTCAGCAGTCAGCTATTAGCTTTTGGCCCTCCTTGCGTTAAACATCCGGGGGGCCGCAATCAACCCCTGATTCCCTGCTTGTTTTTCTCCTTGCCGGATAATATACTTCAATAAAAATTTTATCTCAAGGGAGGCTCTTGCAAAAGTATTTTTTTGTGGTTCGACAAGCTTGTCCTGAGCGAACCGTTCACCCTTCGAGAACCTCAGGGCGAACGGTGAGTCGAAGGGCTCACCACGAACGGAAAAACTAAATAATTTCAACCTAAGCCCGTTCACCCTGAGCTGTGAGCCTGTCGAACAGTCGAAGGGTAAATTACGGACTTTTGCAAGAACCTCAAGGTTAAATGATTATGACTGTCGCCGGCATTGACATCGGATCGATCACCGC
>CAZIDC010000371.1:0-3719 GCA_964537885.1 uncultured Syntrophaceae bacterium
CTTGGCGTCCCCCAAAACCCGACCGATGACGTTGACCGCGCTTGCCGGACGCACCTCGTTTCCCCGGCTCATGGGAGTGGGGCCAAAGAAAATGCAGAAGGCGTTTCCACTCGGCCAGTACCCGAGGTCCCCCACCTCAACCAGATCCTTCGCGGTTTTTTCCAGCGGAGTTTTCACCGGGATGGCGAAGTAGATCTCGTCGCCCCAGGTGTTGGCCCGGGCCTCAAGGGGAAGGGCCTCATAGATTTTTTGGGCCGTGGATGAATCATTCAACACCGCATCCGCTTCAACCGTTCCAGCTATGATCTTAATCTTTTTTTCCATAATCCACCCCCCAAAAAGGCTAAAGGCAATGGGCAATAGGCTAAAGGGAACAAAGCTCTGGTAGCTTTATTCAGGCGTAGCTATGCAACCCTGAAAGCACGTAGTTCACCCCGAAGTAAGTGAAGATTACGGCCGCGAATCCGATGATGGAAAGGGCGGCTGTGCGTTTCCCTCGCCATTCGCGGGCCAGGCGGGCGTGGAGGAAAATGGCGTAGACAAACCAGGTGATCAAAGACCAGGTCTCTTTGGGGTCCCAGCTCCAATACGACCCCCAGGCGTAGTTGGCCCAGGCAGCCCCAGTGACAATGCCTATGGTCAAAAGGGGAAACCCGACCGCAATGGTTTTGTAAACCAGCATATCCAAAGAATCCAGGGAGGGGAAGAGGGTAATCAATCCCCCTTCTTTTCCCCCCCTTTCCCTTTTCCTGAGCTTCGCCAGAAACATAATGCTGACCCCGCAAGAGATCGCAAAAGATGCATAACTCAGGAAACAGGTGAGGACATGAGCGTGGAGCCAGTTGCTCTGCAAGGCCGGAATGAGCGGGTCAATTCGGGCGGAAACCCCCGGAGCCAGCGAGGCATAAGCGATGAAAAGAAAAGCAAAGGGCATGGCGAAAGCCCCGATAACCCTGGAATTCAACTTCCACTCCCAGAGGAGGTAAAGCAAGGCGATACACCAGGAGAAAAAGACAAGAGATTCATACATATTCGATAAAGGAGCATGGCCGATGGACATCTGGTAGGACTCGGCCCAGCGCCAGAGGATGCCGGCGGTGTGAAGCAAAAGGGTGATCCAGGAAATCCCGGCGGCCACCTTTCCCAACCGCTCCGATCGAAAGGCCAAATAAATGAAATAGAGCAGGGTGGCCAGCAGGTAGAGGAAAGTTACGGTGCTGAAAATTTTGGTGCTGATCATGGCAATCACTCCCGGGTTTCTTTACTTCTTCCGCTGCAATTCTTGCATGGCCTGGTCCATTTTTTCGAATTCTTTCTTAAATCCCGCGCGGTCCCGATGGCTGGCCCCCGCCATTTCAACCCGTGTTCCTCCCGGGTTTTCCGTAAGCTTTATCCATACCCGGCGATGGGATAGGAAAAAAGCCATATAAAACCCAACGACCATAAGGAAGCAGCCGATCCAAACGACCTCTACCCCTGGATCCTTGGTTACTTGCAGGCCGGAATAATAGATGGGTTTGAAATCCTTTACCGAGAACTGGAAGCGAAGCGGTTGCCGGTTTTCCAACTCCGGATGATCCGGCAATACCCAGAAATTTATCGGGGGTTGATTGGACTCCGAGAAGACCACCTCAAAAGCAGGCCCCATGCCCTGGAGATCGGGAACAAACCGGGACAGTACGAAAGCTCCGGAACCACCCGGGATCTCCCGGCGCACCCCCATTAAGGCCGGCACGGTAAGCGTATTACCCGTACCGCGTTCTTTTATGGCCAGAACCGCATTGGCCACGTCGGCGACCCCGTAGTTAGACTGGTAGAAAGTGATTCCTTTGTAGGTCAAAGGATGGTTGACCCGGACGGGAACTGTTGATTCGGGGCGGCCTTTTTCTTGGATGGTCAGCAGGCTCTTGAATTCTTGGGGGGCTCCCGAGGGATAAAAAGCGACGGTAAACTTTTCGAGCTTGACGTTAAAACCCGGAAGCTGGGTCTCCTGCCCGTTGCGGAGAATCACCCGGTCAGCCACCTGACCCTCAACAATATTGACGTGTCCGCGAAATCCAAAGGAGGAACCGATCAAGGCCCCAGTTAGGATGACGAGAATACTCAGGTGAATGAAATAAACTCCCAGCCGGGAATGTTTCCCTTTCTCGGCCAGGAGCTGGTAACCCCCGGGGGACTCCAGGACTCTTGGCCGGCCGAAGACCCTGGAGAGCGTTTCCCGGTAGTGAATAAGACAGTCGGCAGGAAGGCCTTTGGCGGAATATCTCTTCCTGAAAGAAAAAGCCTTCCATTGGCCTTCTTCGAGAAACCTCGCGGGAAAAAATAGCGGCAACATAATCCGCAACCGTTTCAGGGAGCAAACCACGAGGTTGAGACTGAGGAGCGCCAGGAGAAAGTAGAACCACCGGGTGTGGTACATATCCAGCAACCCGAGAATTTTTAAAATCTTGTAGGTGGTCAACTTGTAAACCCGGAGATATTCTTCCGGCGGGGCGTTTTGGGGGATGACCGTGCCAAAGATAGAGATCCCAGCCAAAATGATCAATAAAGCGATGGCCAGTTGCAGGGAGGAAAGTCCATTTCCCAGGGAGGAAAAAAAGCTTTTTTCTTCTTTCTTGGGCAACGCACACCTCAGAAAAAAACTGGCGTTGGGCGATCACCCAACGCCAGTTATAAAATAGACTTCAAAGGAAGATTACTTCTTGTGGCATTTGGCGCAGTCTGCTTCCGCTGCCTGGCTGAAGGCCTTCTTCCCGTTATGGCAAACGCCACAATGTTTATCCTGGCCATGGGCCGCCTTGGTTATTTTCAAGTCTTCTTTTTTCATCTTAAAAATTTTCGTATGGCAGTCGGTACATTTCAACTTTTGCTGACTCACGTGGTTTTCATGGCTGAAAAGGACCGGACCGGTGCTGCCCTTGGCCTCAAATTTTATATCCCCCCCACCAACTTTTTTCTGTTGCGCGTAGACCGTGGACCAGGCTGCAAAACATAGAACGCAGGCCCCTATAATAATAACTTTCCACAACTTTCTATCCAATCTCTCGCCCTCCTTTCTATTCTCTTTGAATCCGCCCTTCGATAATTGCTGAACAGTGCCCCGGGATAGATTTTTTCTGCAAAAATAGTTGTAACAGTTTTGTCTTTTGAAAAGGCGTAAAATCCCCCTTCATCCCCCTTTGCCAAAGGGGGAAAAAGTGAAATTTTCCATCGAATTTCCCAAAAGCTCTCCTCCCTTTGCAAAAGGGAGGACGGGAAGGATTTCTGGTCCGCCTGAGGCGGATTTAAGAGCTAACGCGTCACAAATAGTTTATCTTTTTGGGAAAAGATTCGTCAAGGGGAAAATCCATAAGAAATTCATTGACAAGCTTGAGGAAATGTAATATTTATCGCAGGAATATGCAAAAGTCCGAGATGTTATCACCAGTTTATTCCCCCTCATCCATTCCGGCTGGTCCGAGCAATCATTCCAAAATCTTAGACAAAAACAAAAAGTGAAGGTGGGCAAGAAGTAAATTTCTGTTGATTTCTCCATTTTAAAGAAGTAGATTCTCATCAAAACATAGGTCTTCCATAAATCCAAAAAGTATTTTCAATATTATTCTCTTGGGGCGGACCAGGGCCAATCATCTTGGGATCGTATAAGCAAAACTGGACCTCCCCTCTTCTGCCTTGAAAGGATGGAACTATGGCCGTTTCTGAAAGATTTATTCCCCGGG
>CAZIDC010000372.1:0-3718 GCA_964537885.1 uncultured Syntrophaceae bacterium
TGGGCGAGGGCAGGTGAAACAAGGAGGGATATCAAAGGAAGACCCGGTCTGAATCCTCTTCGTTTCTATTACCGGGTCGATTCGGATGCTTTAGAAACCATAAAACAAATGGCCATGAAATTGGGGTGGTGGGTTACCAAAGTTGGCGGGGAATGGTTGTTCAATCCGGCGGGCCTCCATAACACGATCTATAAATTTGTGGAAAGCCAAGAGCGAGGAATTTCCACTGTTGCGGACGAAGATGATGTTGAAGGGAACTTGCGGTCCATAAGGGATGCCAAAAGGCAGGCCGATTATGTGTTGGTGCACCTTCATAATCATGAATGGGATCCCGATGAAGGCTTACATAAGCCGCCGAAGTTCGTCCCCCCTTTCGCTCGTACCTGCATAGATTCTGGAGCGGACGTTTTCATCGCCGAAGGAAGTCATTCGCCACTCAGGGGGATCGAGTTGTACAAGAACAGACCTATCTTTTACGACCCTGGAGACTTCATGGGCATGAGTGATACGGTAACCAAACTTCCATCCGATTCTTACTTTAGGCCGGGATATAGCCCTGAGGTCAAAAAATGGGAAGCCACGCCCGCCGACAACTTCGATTGCCGAGCCGCGTTGGCCAAACCGATCAGTCCCTCCGGGGGTTACTGGACCGCCCGCGTTCCCGGCGGGGTAGTGGGAGTTTGCGGTTTCAAAAGCAGTGGGGAGTTTAGCGGATTGAAACTATACCCTTTTACCTGGAACTACAAACCGCGTTCCCGGGTTGGACTTCCACTGACGGCCGATTCAGAGACGGCGAAAAAAATCATCCAATTTCTATCCGAACTGTCTTCTCCTTTTGGTACAAAAATCGAATACCAGGATGGCATAGGACTGATTAAAGGATAGGCTCTTTCCCGGCCTTCTCGATATATTCGCCAGAAGGCTGGACGGCGGGATCGAAAATCACCCCGTGCAAAAGACATAAATGCGCTTGTTTTAGCGAGAACTGGAGATCGATATGGAAACCGTATCCGCGCAATTTGCTCAATTCATGAAGGGCCTGAGCTTTGAACACATTCCGGAAAAGGTGGTTGAGAAATGTAAGCTCCATATCATCGACATCCTGGGAATCGCTTTAGCCTCTTCCCGATTTGACTTCGGCCGGTCGGTCTTCCAGGCAGCACGAAAGCTCGGGCGGGGGTCCAACAGCACGGCGATCGGGTTCGCCGAAAAATTGCCGACCGCTTCCGCCGCTCTCCTCAATGGAGCCCTGGCTCACAGCCTGGATTTTGATGATACCCATATGGCTTCGGTCGTTCATTGTGGCGCAACGGTGATCCCGACGGCCTTGGCCCTGGGGGAAGAGGTGAAGGCCGATGGAAAATCCATCTTAACCGCAATGGCGGGGGGTTATGAGATCGTGACCCGCCTGGGGATCGCGGCCCAGGGGAAATTTCATGATCGCGGGTTTCATCCAACCTCGATCTGCGGAACCATTTCTTCCAGCCTCGTGGCCGGTAAGCTACTGGAAAGCGCTGTCGCGGAGTTGGTAAGTGGCATCGGTCTCAGCGGCACGATGGCCTCGGGGTTGCTGGAGATTGAAGAATCCTGGCTGAAAAGGTTGCATCCGGGATGGGCCTCGCACGCGGGAATCAGCGCGGCTTACTTGGCCAAGAATGGTTTCAAAGGGCCGCAGACCATCCTGGAAGGGAAAATGGGCCTGTATGCTGCCCACCTGTACGGGGATTCTTATGATCGCGATGGACTCACCAAAGATTTAGGCCAGCAATGGGAGACGATGAATATCGGCTTCAAGCCGTACCCCTGCTGTCATTTCCTCCACGCCTTTATCGATTGCGCCAAACTTCTGAAAGAGCGGCATCCCATCGAGGTAGAAAAAATTGACCGGATCGATTGCCTTGTTTCCTCCAGGGTCATTCCCATTATTGCCGAACCGCGGGCAATGAAATGCAAGCCTCCCACTCCTTATGCCGCCATGTTTAGCATCCCCTTCACCGTTGCGGCCATGTTGGTTACCGGCAAAGTAGATGTGGAAACGTTTAAAGAAGAGGAGATCAAGAATCCCAGAATCTTGGCCTTGGCGGGCAAGATTTTTTGGGAAGACGACCCGGAGACGGACTACCCCAAGCATTTTCCCGGATACGTGAAGGTTTTGATGAAAGATGGAAGATCGTTTGATTGGAGGGAACGGGTCAACCGGGGAGGGCCGGAGAATCCCATGTCCCAAGAGGAGATCCAGCAGAAATTTTATAAGAATGCCCGCAAAGCGATCTCTAAAGAGAAGTGCGGCCGGATCATCGAAACAGTGGAAAAATTTGAGAAATTGCCTCGAGTCACTTCGCTGATGAGTAACTTAAGGGTTATAAAGAAAAAATAAACATGGGTTCCATGCCCCGGCAAGAGGGCATCCGGCTTGCCAAAAAAGGCAGTTTTCCCTCTGGGATAGATGCGGGCTTCTGCCGTTTTCAAATAGGCCATCCCTTTCCCCCCGCGTCTCTTTGCGGAAACGAAGGAGGATGGAGAAGGGAAGGCGAATCCCGGCCGTTTTTGTCTTCACCGGATGCCCTCTTGCCGGGGCAACGTCAAAGCTGGTCTAGTCCACCAATTGAATGGGGGATGATTCAGAAAAAATAGGGCAGATCAAAGAGAAACGGAAAGTTTAGCGAAGATACGAGAAAGGAGGATAAAGATGGCAGTTAAAAAGATTGAACGGGGCAATTTGTTCGAAGATTTTCAGGTGGGCCAGATCTTTAAGCATCATTGGGGGAGAACCATTACCGAAAGCGACAATATTATGTTCTCCACCATGACCATGAATTACAACCCCTTATATTTCAACAAAGAGTATGCGAAAGAGATGGGTTATGAAGGAATAGTGGTAAATCCCTTGTTGGTGATGAATACCGTTTTGGGATTGAGCGTGGAAGACTTAAGCGAAGCCGGAGGCCCCTTCTTAGGGATCGATCATTGTGCATTTTACAAAACCTTTTATCCCGGGGATACCATTTATTCGGAATCGGCCGTTATCGATAAACGAGAGACAAAATCCAGGCCGGATCATGGAGTCGTTGGCTGGAAGACGGTGGGTAAAAATCAGAGAGGAGAGATCGTATTGGAATATGAAAGAAGAAACTTGATCCGGAAAAGATCTACCCCGTAAAAATAAATTTCCCGTAACACTTTAGCTCTTTAATAATAGGTGGGGCATAGGGGGTGAGGGAATCCATGGCCCGGGGGCCTGGGCGGCCTCCGCCTAAGGCGGACGTTCCGCCCAGACCCCCGGGCCTCAACAAAGGCGGTCAAACCATTTTTTCAAACCACTAAACTGATACAATTTCCCGAATCATAAAGAGATAAATCAAATTTTCAAGGAGGACGCGATGGAAGGTTATTTAAAGGAAGAGCATCTCGCAATGCAGAAGGTGGCAAGACGTTTTACAGACGAAAAAATTGTTCCTATTGCCGACAAGTTGGATCAGCAGGAGGCGGAAATCCCCCAGGAGATTTTGGACGAGATGGGGAAATTAGGATTTTTCGGGTTATTAATCCCGGAAAAGTATGGCGGGTTAGGTTTGGATATGATCAGTTATGTAGTGGTGACGGAGGAATTAAGCCGTGGATGGTTGGGAGTGGGAAGCGTGCCGGCGAGGAACGTATTATGCGGCGAGGTATTGACCGCGGGGGGTACGGAGGAGCAGAAGAAGAGGTTTTTGCCGGG
>CAZIDC010000373.1:0-3717 GCA_964537885.1 uncultured Syntrophaceae bacterium
GTGGAAATGCCTTGACATTTTAGGAAGATCATTTATGATAATAATTATCAGAGAGTTAAGGTCGAAATGAGAGAGTGGAAAAATGAGAGAAGAGGTGGATCAGTTTGGAGTTTTAGAGGAAAAAATTTCCCAGTTGATCGAAGCCTATTCGTCCTTGAAAAACGAGAAAACCACCCAGGGAGAAAAATTAGCCCAAAAAGAGGCGGAGATTCAAGGACTGAAGGAAAAAATGACCCGGTTAACCCAGGAGAGGGAAGTCGCCCGCAGCAAGGTGGAAAGATTATTAGAGCGGATTGACCGCCTCATTTCACCAGCGGGAAAGGTCTGAGGAAAGTTGAAAAACCTTGTGCGCATTGAAATTTTGGGGCGGGAATACAACGTGAGAAGCGACGAGGGAGAAGATCGGGTCAAAAAGATAGCCGAATATGTGGACCAAAAAATCAAGGAAATTACCGCAGACACGAAAACCCTTTCGACAATAAACGTGGCGATCTTGGCCGCGCTGAACATCGCGGATGATTATTTCAGAGCCGTAGAGGATCAAAACCATTTAACCCGAACGGTCAAGAACAAGTCCGGCCAGTTGATTGCGATGATCGATTCGAAAATCAACCGCGAGGGGTGAAACGCACGTTCCCTGCGGTGTTGGTGATGATGCGCTATTTCCTTGGCCAACAGAAAAAGAAAGGGAGCTGTCCCTTGTTGTGGCTGGCCTGTCCCAATTCTGTAAGAACTTGGGAACGCCAAAAGCAATAATATGGCACCCACCTAGACACCTTAGGTTCAAGAAGAAAGCATCACACGGCATACGCGGGGAATACAAAAAATATCGCCCTCAAACTAAGGGCCTAAAGTGAGCTAAAGCGCCTAACGCTGGGGAAAGGAATTTAAAATAAGCACCAACTTTGATGAACTCGTAAAAAGTCGAAATTTCATAGAATTCGTCATTCCGGCGAAAGTCGTCCACCTACGAAAATCGGGCAAAAAAGACTTTTTAAGATTCCAGCAACTTTGACAGGTTAAGATTTTAGGGAGAGCAGGGGAAACGCAACCAGTTTTATGGTTTCGATAGATCAAAAAATAAGGGAAAAGACATTTCAACCCTAAGAGGGAAAAAAATTTGTTGGCGATTCCAGATCGTGGAGGACGGTAGAAGAAAATGAGATCCCTTGCGTCCATTCACGTTTCCCCTATTTTCTCCCCTGTTTGTTCATTAAACCTAAATATTGAATAAAAAATACAGGTAAGCTGCCCCCCTCACCCCGCCCTCTCTCCGCCTGAGGTGGAAGAGGGGAATGGTGAGGGGGAAATTTCGTATGGCAGGTAGAGGTCACCACCAGTGGATTCTTGACTTTATCGTGAAAACCATTTTTGGAGAGCTCAGGACTGCGCGATAAATCATTTTGACCTCAGTTTTTTTACAACTGTAGGATAAACCCAAGCCAGATAAGGGCATCTGTACGGGGTTGTTCAGGCAAGGATTTACCGGACGATCCCCGCAACGAAAGAGAGCCAATGATTGTGGATATTTATTGGATGATAGGGATTGCGCTGGCAACCCTTTTAATCGGTTTCTCAGCCGGTGCCTTTCTTTATAAGAAAATGACCGCCGAGCGGTCTCGTTTGGCGGAGAGGAAGGCCCGGGAAGCAATCGAAGAAGCCAAAAAAGAGGCCATAGCCGTTAAAAAAGAAGCTGAGATCCGGGCGAAAGATCATTTTTTCCAGGCCAGGGCCGAATTTGAACTTGAAGCCAAAGAGCGCCGTCAGGAGCTCATGAACATGGAGAAAAGGCTTCTCCAGAAAGAAGAAAATCTGGAGAAACGGGTCGACTTACTGGATCAAAAAGAAGCCAATCTTTGCCGGCGGGAGAAGGCCATCGTCCAGCAAGAAAAGGCCAGCGATGAGAAAGAGAAGAAGTACTCGGCAATGGTTGAGGAAGAGCGGCGGTTGTTGGAACGGATTGCCGGAGTCTCTGCCGAAGAAGCCCAAGAACGTTTGATGAAGGTGGTGGAGAGCGAAATGCGGCATGAGTCCGCCAAGCTCGTCAAAAAGATCGAAGAAGAAACCCGCAGCCAGGCCGATAAGAAGGCCAAAGAGATCATCGTAGGGGCCATTCAACGTTACGCCGCAGATTACGTGGCAGAAGAAACCGTTTCCGTGGTGAACCTTCCCAACGAAGAAATGAAAGGAAGAATTATCGGGAGGGAAGGGCGCAACATCCGGGCGCTGGAGGCGGCTACGGGGGTCGACCTGATCATTGACGATACCCCTGAGGCAGTGATCATCTCAGGGTTTAATCCCGTCCGACGGGAAATCGCCCGCATTACCCTCGAACGATTAATTACGGACGGCCGTATTCACCCGGGCCGGATTGAAGAGATTGTGGCCAAAGCGGAACAGGAAACCGAACAGACCATCCGGGAGAGTGGGGAACGAGCTACTTTTGACTTGGGGGTTCACGGCATCAACCCCGAGTTGGTCAGGATGGTTGGCAAGCTAAAATTTCGGACCAGCTTTGCCCAAAACGTCTTCCAGCATTCTCTGGAAGTCGCCTTCCTTGCCGGGGCGATGGCTTCGGAGCTGGGCATCAACATCAAACAGGCCAAACGAGCCGGCCTGTTGCATGACATCGGCAAAGCCGTGGATCATGAAGTAGAGGGATCCCATGCCCTCATCGGAGCCGACCTGGCCAAGAAATATGGAGAATCCCCCAAAATTATTCACGCCATTGCCGCCCACCATGATGACGAAAAACCCCAGACCGCTCTGGCTATTTTGATTCAGGCCGCCGACGCGCTCTCGGCCGCCCGTCCCGGAGCCCGGCGAGAGATGTTAGAGACCTACGTGAAACGCCTGGAGGACCTGGAGAAGATTGCCTACTCTTTCCCCGGGGTCAACAAAGCTTACGCCATCCAGGCCGGGCGCGAAGTCCGGGTGATCGTGGAAAACGAAAATATTTCCGATGACGACTCCGCCATGCTGAGCCGGGATATTGCCCGCAAGATCGAAAACGAATTAAGCTACCCGGGGCAAATCAAGGTAACGGTGATCCGGGAGACGCGGGCGGTGGAATACGCCAAGTAAAAGATGCGGGAAAAGAGATATAACTAATGGTAATTATTTTGGATAAAATTGGTTAAATTTTTAGTTGACAAATAACAACAAAACGTTTATTATTTTTTAAAAAGGGGAAGATCATACAACCGCAAAAATGTTTTTCAACCCCATTTTTTCCTTGACAACCTGCTAAAGACGATTTATAGTAAGAATCTTCGATCAACTCTTTGTTCTTTGAAAACTGAATAGCAAATCTTTGTCGTTGGGTCTTCTCTTCGATTCTAATCGCCCATATTCGCAAGAACGTGGGCAAACGATTAAACTGGAGAGTTTGATCCTGGCTCAGAACGAACGCTAGCGGCGTGCCTAACACATGCAAGTCGAACGAGAAATCCTGAGCAATCGGGAGAGTAAAGTGGCGCACGGGTGAGTAACGCGTGGGTAATCTGCCTTGGAGTTTGGAATAACACCTCGAAAGGGGTGCTAATACCGGATAAGATCCTGGGGACTCCGGTCTCGGGGATAAAAGATGGCTGAGGCTTGCAAGCTATTGCTCCAAGATGAGCCCGCGTACCATTAGCTAGTTGGCGGGGTAATGGCCCACCAAGGCAATGATGGTTAGCTGGTCTGAGAGGATGACCAGCCACACTGGAACTGAGA
>CAZIDC010000374.1:0-3708 GCA_964537885.1 uncultured Syntrophaceae bacterium
GCAATTGGCAATTATTCCAGGTCCAGTTCCTGCAATTTTTCCCTCGTGGGAATTCCCTCTTCATTCCATCCCCGGTATTGATAATAATCGGCGAGCATTTCTCCCAAAGGGGGAAGATTGGGGGTCAATCCTTCCCCCTGGTGTTTTAGAGTCAGGAATCGGGCCGGCAGAGTATCGTCCTTGCGGCTGATCCCGCAACGGACGTTGTACATTCTTTTCAGGTTGAAGATCCTCTCGCCGGTCTTCAAAAATTCTTCCATGGTCAAGGGAATACCCGTCACCATAGTGTACCAACTCAGGATGGGGGTCATCTTGAGGCCTCCAAACATGGAGAATTTGCAGAGTTTCAGGGAATCGAAAAGGCCCATGATGTTCTGAGTCTTGGCCGCCGCTTCCCCTTTGCCTTTTGACTCCAGCCTGGGCAGGGGCTTATCAATCCCGATCTCGGGCATGCTGAGTACACGCTCAAAGACATGGCTGAAGCCGAGATGGCATGCCCCGCGGTTAATCGTTGCATAGCCCACCGCGCCGGCGTTGAAACATCGAGGATCATGGGCCGGTATTTCCTGTCCCTTCACATGCAAGGAAAATTCAACAGCGTTTTTCCCGATTTTCTCGGCGGCGATCCGGACCCCTTCTCCCAGTAGATAACCCAACCCTTCGCGTTTGCCGATCTTTTCCGCCATTTTAACCATGACTTCGCCCCGGCCCCAGAGCAGTTCCAATTCACCGGTATCCTTTTTGGTAATCAACCCCTTTTCGTAGGCCTCCATGGCGAAGGCGATGGCCGCCCCGCAGGAAATGGTATCAATCCCGTAGCGGTTGCAAATCTCGTTGGCCTTAGCAATGGCTTCCATATCATCCACCAGGCAGAGGCTGCCCAGCATGGCCACGCTTTCGTACTCAGGCCCCGCCCCTTCTACGGGGGCGAAACGCCCTTTGTCGATTTTTACTCTCCGGCCGCAACCGATGACACACTTCTCACAGTAATAGTTGCCGGTGAGGATCTTTTCGGTCATGGCGGGTCCGGCAATCTTGGCCGCCCCCTGTTCCCATCGACCCTGGTATTTCCAGTTCTGCAGGGGAAGACTTCCCAAGGCTTCAAAGGTGGCCAGTCCTCCAGCCGTCCCGTTTTTGCGCATCCCTTCGGTATTTTTCGCCACCATGGGACTGATTTCTCGCAGCGAGGCTCTCAGGCCTTCCAGGTCAGCGATCTCCACCGGCTGGCTCCCGTGGACGGCAATGGCTTTCAGGTTTTTCGAGCCCATAACCGCGCCCGTTCCTCCTCGCCCGGCAGCCCGGGCCTCTCTCCCGTCGTTCATAATGCTGGCAAAGCGCACCCCTTTCTCTCCCCCCGGGCCGATGGAAGCCACAACGGCTTCCTCCCGCGTCTCTTTCCGGATGGCTTCATCCAGATCATAGGTATCCATTCCCCAGAAACGGGAAGCGTCACGGATCTCTGCTTTTCCATCCGCTATCCAAAGGTAAACCGGTTGGCTGGCCTTGCCGCTGATCACGACGCCGTCGAAACCGGCCCGTTTGAGGAAAGGTCCCCACGTACCTCCCGAGTCCGATTCCGTGTAAGCCCCGGTGAGGGGAGATTTCGTGACCACCTGATGCCGGCCTGAAGTAATGACGGGTGTCGCCGCGAAGGGTCCGGTCATGAAGATGAGCCGGTTCTCGGGCCCGAGGGGATCCGTCTCCGGCCCGGTCTCGTCATATAAGATTTTGGTGCCCACGCCGCTTCCTCCGATAAATTTTTTCGCCAGGTTTTCATCCAGGGACTCCGTTGTAACCTGGATCTTGCTCAGGTCAACCCGCAAAATCTTGGACGCGTACCCTTTCATCTACTTGAACCTCCTTTCGGTTAAATGCAAAAGTGTCAATGTCAGTGATTAGTGAGAATTTAAAAAATCATGATTACTTACACTCAGGCGGATACGGTTCCCTTTTTTTCTCTACCCGCCACTGATCGGCGGAAGGATTTTGACAACGTCTTGGTCGCTGACCCGATCCGCCAGCTTCAAAATTTCATCCCCCCGGACCAAGACCACAAAGAAACTTAAAATCTCATCGTTCTCCTTCCGGACGTAAGGCCTGAAGGAAGGGATTCTTTCCTCGATGATTCCCAGAAGCTCTTTGACCGGAATGGGCTTTGGCAAATCAAGAGTGATTTCTTCCATCCCGGAAAGTTCATTAAACGGCTTGAAAAAACGGACTTTCATCGCACCCTTTCCTCGCGGGGAAATAAAATAATTCGGACGCAGATTGGCGGAGATAAACTTCGCCAAAGATTCTTCATACATTCGCCAAACATGCCATTCCGCGCTGTTCGCTGTACCTATAATATTTTTCCTCCCAAAATGCGGCGGAGTCAAGAGGATAGTTCTTGGAAAAAGATTTTTGTTTGAATCCTGGAACCTTGGAATCCTTGAATCCTTTCAGCGGTTCTTGGGAATTTTTCCCAAAACATAGAAATACCCATCCTCATCCATTCGGGCCCTATCTCCGGTATAAAGCCAGCCTTGGCGCAGGGTTTGTCCTGTTTCTTCAGGCCTATTCCAATACCCTTTCATCACCTGGGGGCCCTTGATAATCAATTCTCCGGCCTCGCCCACGTCCATCTCTTTTTCCCCGCTGGCCGGGTCCATGATTCTGGCGTCTGTGTCCGGGAGGGGGATACCGACCGAACCGGCTTTTGGCTCGCCGGTTAACGGGTGGGCATGAGTAAGGGGAGAAGCCTCGGTCAGTCCGTATCCTTCACATATCTTCCGCCCCGTTTTCCTTTCAAAGGTGTGCAAAACTTCTTCGGGCAATGTTCCATCCGCCGACCACCAGTTTTTTATCGAGGAGATGCTATTTTTACCCGGCTGTGGATAGGTGGACAGAGTTTCAATCATCGAAGGTAAGGCCGGGAAAAACGATGGATGATGCTTCTTGATCGCGGAGAGAACCTGCAGGGTTTCAAATCGGGGGAGATGGATGGTCTTCGCCGCCAGATAGATGGGCAGATTCATCCCCATGGTCATTCCGTAGGCCTGGTGGAAAGGGGCAATCGCGAGGAAAGTTTCTTCCCCCTTCTTCAAATTTCCGGTCCAAGCCGCGACCTGAAGCACGCCGGCCATTAAATTCTTGTGCGTCAATAGCACACCCTTGGGACGTCCTGAGGTTCCGCGGGTGTACTGAATGGCCGCCACCTCTTCCGGGCCGACGGGGATTCCTTCCCCATCCGGTGGATCGGGTCGGCCGCCGGCAAGAAAATCTCTAAATAATTTGATGTTGGGTTTTTGGGCGACTTTTACGTTCAGGCCGCGCCCCTTAGCCGCTAAGGAGAAAAGGAAGTCTTTCGGAAAAGGGAGAAAATCTTTCACGCCGGTGATGATGAACTGTTTCAGGCCGGTGCGGGAAAAAGTTTTATCCACCCGGGGAAGGATCAGGTCCAGAGCCACGAGAATCTCAACCTGGGCGTCGTTGAACTGCCTCTGCAGCTCTTCTTCGTCAGCGAGCGGGTCAAAAAAAACCGCCGCTCCACCGGCTTTCATCGCGCCGAAGGCGCTGATGATCGATTGGGGCATGTTGGCCAGGAGGAGGCCCAGACGGTCCCCTTTGCCAAAACCAATCCTTTTTAAAGCATTGGCGAATTGATTGGCCTGGGCCCTTAACGGCCCGTATTGGATCTTCCCCCCGAAAAAAAAGACGGCGGTCTTG
>CAZIDC010000375.1:0-3700 GCA_964537885.1 uncultured Syntrophaceae bacterium
GCGAGAGCACAGCCAATCCAATTTCTATATATGATATTGGGCCGCTTCATCTTCGCTTCTTCAGGGGAAGAAACCGAGAGGATCAATAATTCCCCTTCTTCCGCCCGGCGGAAATATTCCTTCCGTTCCGGGAATTCATGCAGGGGCGGGTAAAATCTTGTCTTCAGGAACGAGTCAAAAGTTTCGCAGCCCAGGCCCTTAGCAGTAAATAGAGTCACCGTGAAGTTCTTCCGAAACAAACCCAATCGGAATATTTCCGTTTCCATGACAGAATGCCATCCGCCGATGAGATTGAGATCATATTCGCGTATCGTGAATAGCAACTGGTTGGTTGCCATCAGGGCCACACCGGTTATGGAATCGGCGGAGATCACGGCCATCGTAAACCTTTGAACAAAATCCAATGGCCCCCAATAAAAGATCTTGGGGGGGGCTTTTTCCCCAAGACGCTCGAGCAGTCGTTTAGGGTATTTTCGATTCGCTGGGGTTAAAGTTTGATATTCCATAAATTTTCCACTGCCTCATTCAAATCATTTTGCATTTCATCAATTTCCTTCCCCTGCGACACTAAGGCATGAGCCTTCTGGGAAATTTCCGCGATCCTTATATGGATCTTCTGGCTTCCATCAAACTTGGGAATGGCCAGATTATTCATCACCGATGGCGCGCCGAAACCCCGCCCTGCGGAAGAAAAACTGCGGATATACTCATCAATGATGCTCGAATTCAAGATGCCACATAGATAATGGGCTTCGTTTTCATCCTTCACAGCGAAAAAAGAGGTGGTATCCGTTGAAACGGCGGCTTTCAGGCCAAAGGGGGTGCGTAGCCTGGACAGCACCACGGCGGCCATTTGGGAAGCCATCCGTTTCCATACTACCCGGTATTTGGAAAATGAATCTTCATTTATATTGTACATTGAGTAAAATGGTGCGATGGGTTCTCGCTTAATTATTTTCCCTCCCTTCTTAATTTCTTTGTGAAAATACTTTTGATAAGCTGCTCTTTTTATCAAAATGTTCTTAAATTGGGTTAGGTAAGCAAAGGTCAAGGGGAAATGAGTGCTCATCCATGTTTCTTCATAACCTTTTCGTCTGATCGGATCTTGAGCAACCAATACATAGAACTGAGATTTTATACCAAATTTGACGATATCCCCTCCGCTGACTGCGGGAAAGACCAGATCTTTTTCGATGGCCACCGAGGTGGAAGGAATTTCCCTTTTTCCCCGCTCGACCATATTTTCAACGACGAGAAGACCATCCGGGCGGACGTCCTTGATGCGCAGCCAAAAAACGCCATAGGGTTCGACCCTGGCCCCGAGGCGGGCCTGGTAAGGGTTTTCTCCTTTCATTTTTTCAGAGCCTTTCAGGGAAGCAGGGGTGGCGGTTTGCCAGGAAGAGTTCATTTTCATGGGGTGAACGGGAATCGCTTTTACCTTGTCGCGATGGGAGTGAGACAGCACCTCGGACAGCGTCCAATCCGGTGAGACCGCCCCGGTTCCCGGAAGCCTCTTCCAGATGACCACAGGAACAGGATAAGAAGTGGAACGGCCCTTCTCCAAAACAAACAAGGAAGTCTTATTGGCCGCCTGAAAGGGCATGAGATTCACCATGTCTTCCATGAGGATGATCCTGAGGGGAATATTTTTTTCTTTAAGCGCAAATTGTCTGAACCCTTCGCCGGCCCCTTTTGATTTAAAAACCTCATGGGTGATGAGAAAGGCTAATTTCCCCCCCTCTTGCAGGTAATAATCGCTTGAGGCGTAAGTAAACAACATGGAAAAATCTTTTTCCCCTGCTCCGAGTCTTGCCTCGTGTCCCTTCAAGGAGAAAAGTCCATATCGCTGCCAAAGGTCGAGAGTTCTTTTACGGTAGTCATCGGATAAGTATCCCCACCGTACCCAGGGGGGGTTGCCAACTACAAAATCAAAACCACCGAGATAAACAGGCGCAAAAGCATTCTTGATGTACCTGGCCCAGATCCCGTTCTCTCCCTGCTCCTCCAATTGCTTGATCTGACTGTAAACCCTTACAAGAAGCCTTCGATCCCTTTCAGGGAGAAGAAGTTTTTTCGATAAAAGGGTGGCAAAATCTTCCAGGCTGTACTTTCCTCGCAGGCCGACTTCAATCAAAGAGGTAAATTGGTCGATCTTCTCCTTTTCCCGCATGGCTGCGGGAAAGAGAAAATCTCCCTTGCTCGTTGAAAAAACAACATCTTCAAAAGGAAGCCCGCCCTCCCGGTTGGCACGGGTAGGCGCCAAAACGGAATCGCAAAGATACACGGGGATGGATATGGGCCTGACGAAGGGAATAAAAGGGGCAAAAGCGATCAGATAGTTGGTTCTGGCAGCAAGCACGGCCAGAGGATTGAGATCAAATCCCACGATGTTGTTCAGAATGAGGCGGCCCGCTTTTTCCCAGTCGACTTTCTTTTTCCTTCGGAGGTTCTGAATCACTCGCTGGAGGGCTTCTACCAGGAATGTGCCTGAGCCACAGGATGGGTCCAGAAAGCGGACATCCGGGTCTCCCGCATAACCGCTCCGTTCAACCAAGTATTCCGCCAGCCAGTCGGGAGTATAAAACTCTCCCAGATCGTGCCTCAGCTTTTTGGGAACAATCAGTTCATAAAGTTTTTTCAAAAGGTCGCGGGTCCATTCCGGCTCCAGGACAGGAGTCGCTGGTTCAAAGGAAGAGAGGGCGCGGATCATATTGCGGAAAACATTGGCCAGGGGCCGATTCCATGCGTCAAGATACCAGCGGAAGAAATCGGCTTCCAAGAAATTCTCGATTCCCTGATTGATAAAATCAGCGCCGGATTCAAGTTGGGTGAGCCGTTCTTTCAAAGAATCATCATCCAGGGCCCCCAGGTCTCTTATGAAGGAAGTAAAAATACTCTCTCTTTGCATGGAAAGAAGTTCGACGGCAATGATCTTCATGAGAAAAGCATAATAAGTATGGATGGCAAACAGGAGCTGTTTCAGCCTGACGCCTCCCGGCATTTGATACAAAAGGGCTGTTTCCTCCGCTGTCTTCTCCGCCTTTTCAAGCTCCTGTCCGTACACGACTCCGAAGATTCTATCCCATTCGTTGAAAAAAGCTTTTACCCTCGATGGAGCACTGAGCCTTTGGGCCCTCATGAGGGCCGAGTAAATTTCCGATACAGACTGCCGGGCTACCTCATGCTCCGGGCCAAATACGGCGCTGAGGTCCTTTGCCGTGAGGGGTCTTCTGGCTGCGGCGCGGACAAAAATGAGGAGGTTGGTAAGGCTGTCTTTCGTAATCGGGTAGGGTCCTAAAAAGTGGAATCCTGGTTTCGCTGTCTTTTCAGGAAATAATTCCCGTTGATCAAGCGTTATGGGGATAGGGGTTGAAACAACTTTTTTAATACGGGTATACCGGGCAAACATAATCGTTTGGCCGTCAATGGATACCCCGATGGCCTTTTCCAGAAAAGCTTCCTCCTGCGGGCGATGATGGATCGCCTCGTCGGACAGGTATCGCTGAAGTTGTTTTTTCGCTTCCCTTTGCCCTGGACCCGTTGCCAATTTACCAGGGGCTTTATACTCAAGGATCAGATAACCATAAACAGCGTCCATCTTGGCTCTAAGGGCCGTTGCCTTCTCGTATTCCACAATATCGATATCAACGCCGATATCTCGGAAAGCTTTGCGGAGAATTGGCTCAAGACGCATCTTGAG
>CAZIDC010000376.1:0-3694 GCA_964537885.1 uncultured Syntrophaceae bacterium
GATACGCAAAATGAATTGGGGTTCCTTTAACAAGAATAAAAATGGTGAAGTTCAATTCCTTGAACCCCCCCAATCTATCTCTGATCAAATTTACGGGCTCTTGAGACAGAGGATCCTTCATGGCGAAGTCGAACCTGGCGAGCGACTGATGCAAAACCAGGTAGCGGAAGCTCTGAGAGCCAGCCGTACTCCAGTCCGCGAGGCTTTCCGCCGCTTAGAGCAGGACGGCCTCGTGGAAAGAGTTCCTCAGGGGGGGGTCCGGGTTACTCGTCTGGACACCGAGACCATTCAAGAGGTCTTTGGCATCCGGAAGGTCCTGGAAGCCTATGCTATTGAACTGGCCTGCGACCGAATTACCTCCCAGGAGATTGCCGCCTTGAAACGGCTCTTAAGCCAGGCCCAAGAACTTTTGTCTTCCCGTGATCTGGGATTGGAAGCTAAAATCAACCGCTTGTTTGAATTGAATTCCCAATTCCACGATACCATTTACCGGGCATCCGGGAATTCCTATCTGATGGGCATGATCAATGGCCTGCGGAGTATTGTCGGCCGTTTGCGGCTCCTGGGTTTGAGAGCAGAAAGCAGGTGGTCCCGGGCATGGGATGAGCACGCTCAGTTGATCGAGCTCCTGGAAAGAAGGGACAAGGAATCCGCGGTTCGTTTCATCCAAACCCATCTGCTGAATGGCGCTTCGGATGTCCTATCGGGTTTGAGAATGATCGGGGGCGCTCCCAAGAATCACCCCGCAGAATCCAATCTTGGATTGAAAGGCCAAGGTGGGATGGATTGCCCTGCGCCCGGCTGATTTTAAGACCGGGGGTTTTTTATAAAAGGTTGGGAAGGGAAGTTCTATCTCACCGGGAGCAAAAAAAATAAGGAGGGAGGAAATCATGAGAGCACAGCGAATGGTTTGGATGACGGTAACGATGGCGTTGGCCGCTTTCTTCCTTTTTCAGACCATAGGGGCCAAAGCCCATGCTCAAGTTGTGCAGATGAGAGTCGGCCATTATATCGACGAGAAGCATCCTCTTCACCTGGGCGCCAAACAGTTTGCGGACAAGGTTGAGGAACGCACCAAGGGAAAGGTGAAAATCACCATTTACCCAGCCAACACCCTGGGGTCGCCGCCCGAGGTAGTGGAGCAGGTGAAATTGGGAACCCTCGACATGGCCATCAATACCCAGGGCCAGTATGAATACCATGTCAAGGCCTGCGCCACGGCCCAGATCCCCTTTGTCTTTGACGATTATGCCCATGCCCATCGAACGCTCGACGGTCCGGCCATGAAGTGGCTGGCTCCGCAATTCGAAAAGGCCGGCTTCATCCTCCTGGCCAACTGGGAATGGGGTTTCCGCAACGTGACCAACAATAAAAAGCCCATTATGAAACCCGAAGACCTCAAAGGGTTAAAGATTCGGGTCCCGCCGGAGTTCCATCTTCAAACCCTTTTTGAGTCCCTGGGGGCGGTGGTGACCAAGGTTGCCTGGCCTGAACTCTACATGGCCCTGGCCCAGAACGTGGTCGATGGCCAGGAGAATCCTCTCAGCGCCATCTGGTACCAGAAATTTTATGAAGTTCAGAAACATGTCGCTCTGACGCAGCATGCTTATGCCTGCGCCTCGCCGGTCATGAGCACGAAAAGCTGGTCCAAGCTCAACGCCGAGCAGAAGAAAATCTTCCGGGAGGAAGCCAAACGGGCCGGCGCCTGGGTGCGGAAAACCCTTAATGATGAGGAAACCGACCTGATTGCCAAATTCGAGAAGGCGGGTCTTAAAGTCACCCGACCGGATATCAAGGCCTTCCGCGCGGCCATGGGCCCGGCCTACAAGAAGATCTTTGAAAGGTACGGCGAAGACAACGTCAAGGTCTTCATGAAGCTCGTGGAAGAGACCCGGAAGAAATAAAGGACAGGAGGGAACGATGGGAGGGCGGAGCGTTCACTCTAGTTTTGAAAGGGGAGAAGAAAAACCATGATGACCGCCCTGATCTTCACGGTTCTCGTGGGGCTGATGCTGTTAGGACTTCCCATTGCGGTCACCATGGGGTTAACGGCCGTAATCTTCTTTGTGGTCCTGGGACAGGCGGACCTCTTGCTGATGGTTCCGGCCAGGATGTACTCCAGCACGACGGGGTTTGCCCTTCTGGCCATACCCTTTTTTATCCTTGTGGGGAACCTAATGAACACCGGCGGGATGACCCATCGGATCTTTCTTTTCTGCCAGCGCTTAGTGGGCAATGTCCAGGGGGGTCTCGGCCATGTCAACGTAGTTAAAAGCATGATCTTCGCCGGCATGTCAGGATCCGCTGTGGCCGATGCCGGCGGGGTAGGAATGGTGGGGCTCGAAGCCATGACCCGGGCCGGGTTCCACCGTCCTTTTAGCGCGGCCGTTACCGCGGCCTCGGCCACCATCGGCCCCATCATTCCCCCGAGCATCCCCTTTGTAATCTTCGGGAGCCTCACCGGCACGTCCGTGGGACGGCTCTTCCTGGGCGGTTTCGTCCCCGGATTCCTCATGGGGATCGGAATTATGATCACGGTCTACATTATTGCGGGCCGGAGGAACTATCCCAGACAAGCAAAATCCACCATCGGGGAGATTCTCTCTGCGGGTCTGGGCGCTTGGTCTGCCTATTTGGCCCCGATCATTATCATCGGGGGAATTCTGGCAGGGATCTTCACCCCCACGGAAGCCTCCGTCGTGGCCGCCCTCTACGCCATGTTCATCACCGT
Source organism: uncultured Syntrophaceae bacterium (assembly GCA_964537885.1). GTDB lineage: Bacteria > Desulfobacterota > SM23-61 > SM23-61 > SM23-61 > CAZIDC01. Next base: position 2,732 of record CAZIDC010000376.1, read on the forward strand.
TATTGTGTACAAAGAAATTAAGATCAAAGATCTTCCTAATATTCTCTGGCTGACCGTAGAACAAACCGTTCGAGTAATGTTTATCATCTCGGCCGCGGGCCTCTTTGGGTGGCTCCTGATCCGGCAAAAAGTTCCTGAGGCCGTGATTCAAGGTTTAACCGCCATGACCTCGGATCCCTTTGTCCTCCTTTTAATCATTAATCTCATCCTGCTGGTACTCGGTTGTTTCATGGAGGCCATCTCCGTCATGCTCCTGACCACCCCGATTTTCATGCCTCTGATCCAAAAAGTGGGCATTGACCCGGTCCATTTCGGCGTGGTCATGACCTTCAACCTGATGATTGCCCTGTTAACTCCTCCGGTGGGTATGGTTCTTTATACCGTGTCCAGCGTCGGGAAGGTGCCCCTGTGGGAATTGACCTCGGAATTGAAATGGTATTTCGTCGCTCTCGTCGCGGCCCTTGGCCTGATTACCTACATTCCCGGCCTGGTCACCTGGGTTCCGAATCTGGTGATGGGCGGGGCAGGGTGAGCGTGGAATAATATGAATTCAGGGATCTCCGGGAAAACGGATCAGGCTTTGGCCCTCATTCTGAAATGGGGCTGTAATGTTTGTTTAGCCGGCCTGCTGGTTCTTATTGCGGCCGGTATTTTCGTCCGGTTTGTCCCCATTTCATCCATGGGGTGGGCGGACGAGGTTATCGAATTATCCTTTGCCTATATGGTGTTCTTAGGAGCTGCTTCCCTCATGAGAGACCGAACCCATTTCCGGGTCGATATGATTCCCTTATGGATGGCTGGATCCCGGGCCGGCCGGGGGTTGGAAATCATCGTAAGTCTCCTGGCCCTTGTTTTTTTCTTGGTCTTTGCTTATGAAGGCTTTCTTCTAACCCTCCGCACGACGGACAACTCTCCGATCCTGGATCTTCCGAAGATTCTCTGGTATGTGATTATGCCGCTCTC
>CAZIDC010000377.1:0-3691 GCA_964537885.1 uncultured Syntrophaceae bacterium
AGGCAATCGGCATCTGAAAACAGCGGGGTTTTCTTTCAGGGCCTGGGGGTGCCCGCGCTTGACGCCCGCTGGGGTGTCCGTCGCACCTTTCCACCGTTAAGCGCCAACCCCTGCTCCTTCTCGTTTGGCGGGGGGTCGCCATGCCCCTCGCCAAACACAAAAAAGGATCATGAAAGAAGTGGCTCATCCTTTATGTGGAAAGTGCCATTCGGCAGGTGTTTACAAGGATTATGATGAAAACGGCCAACCGGTCATTGCTTGCATCATGTGCGGTAATCGATATCCGGGGGGTAAGGAGGGCTTTTATATGTGGAGATTCCGCGCCAAACCGGCCACCAATTCCGATCCAAACCGGCCACTGATTCCGTTTGAAATCGGCCACCGATTCCGACGCAAATCGGCCGGGCATTCCGATCCAAATCGGCCACCCCTTGAAGGGGTAAAGTGACGCTGGATAATTAAACCAAAAGCCGTTAAAGCTCCCGACAAAAAAAGGAGACTTGTAATGGCCAACAGGAGGTTATCCATGCGCAAAATAAAAGAAGTATTGAGACTGAGGTGGGAGAAAGGTTTCTCCGCACGTCAGATTGCCAAAAGTTGTGACGTCGCCCGGAGCACCGTCAAGGATTATCTGGATCGAGCTGAACAAAGAGGGCTTGCTTGGCCTTTGCCCGACGATCTTGACGAGGCTGCCGTGGAACATATGTTGTTTCCTCCAGCCGTGCATATAGCTGCCGATAAACGGCTTATGCCTCCTATGGACGGCATTCATCAGGAGCTGAGGAGAAAGAAGGGCGTTACCCTTCAACTTCTCTGGTATGAATACAAACAAGCCAACCCGGACGGATATCAGTACAGCCAGTTCTGCAAACGCTATCACCAGTGGGCCGGTAAACTTGACGTATGCCTCCGGCAGACATATCGGGCCGGGGAAAGATTGTTTGTCGACTATGCCGGCCAGACCATCCCGATAACAGATTCCCTTACCGGGAAGATCAGGGATGCCTATCTTTTTGTGGCCACCCTGGGCGCCAGTAATTATACGTTTGCCTGGGCCAGTTTCTCTCAGGACCTCCCCTCCTGGATCGGCGCCCATGTTCGCGCCCTGGATTTTTTCGGCGCCGTTCCGGAGATCATAACCCCCGATAATTTATTGTCGGGCGTCACCAAACCCTGTTACTATGAACCGGACATCAATACAACTTATCTGGACTTCGCCCTCCATTACAACACGGTTATTATCCCCACGCGGGTTGCCAAACCAAAGGACAAGGCCAAAGTGGAGACGGCGGTAAAAATAGCCGAAATGTGGATATTAGCCGCCCTGAGAAACCATACCTTCTTCAGCCTGGCAGAACTCAACAAGGCCATCGCGGAAAAGCTGATCGAGTTCAATAACCGCAAGTTTAAAAAGATGGACGGTTGCCGGCGAATCCTCTTTGAGACCATTGACAAACCGGCGATGAAACCGCTTCCCCTCCATGCCTATGAATATGCCGAATGGAAGAAGGCCACCGTCAACATCGACTATCATGTCGAAGCCGATGCTCATTATTACAGCGTTCCCTATCAGCTTACCAAAGAGCGGGTTGATGTCCGTCTTACATCCGCCGCGGTTGAAGTCCTGTTCAAAAACAAGCGGGTCGCCAGCCATGCGCGGAGTTACGAGAAATGGAAGCATACGACTTTACCGGAACATATGCCCAAGTCCCATCAGAAATATCTGGAATGGACGCCCTCCAGAATCATCGCCTGGGCCGGCAAAAACGGCCCCCGTACCGAAGCGCTGGTCTCTGTGATTCTCGAAAGCAGGCGTCATCCGGAACAAGGGTTCCGCTCCTGCCTGGGGGTCATGAGGCTGGCCAAACATTACTCGGAGGAACGTCTCGAAGCCGCCTGCGCTCGTGCGCTTTCTCTGAATGCCTGTTCCTATAAACATGTAAAATCCATTCTGGAAAAAGGCCTCGACAATCAGCCTCTTCCACCGGCGTCCGATTCTGTAACACCCGTTCTCCATTATAACATCCGGGGGAAAGATTATTATCAGCGCCAGTCTGCGGGCAACGCACAGGCAGAAAAGGAGGCCGGCCATGCTTAATCAACAGACTATCGAAAAGCTCCTCGCCTTGAAGCTGATCGGCATGGCCGAGGCGTTCAAAGACCAAATGATCCAACCGGATATCGACAGACTCTCCTTCGAAGAACGCTTCGGGCTTATTGCTGACCGACAGTGGACCTGGAAGGAAGACCGCCGCCTGCAGCGTTATCTCAAAGCGGCAAAACTGAAGCTCAATGCCTGCGTCGAGGACATCGACTACCGAACACCCCGGGGGATCGATCAATCCGTCATCATGCGCCTTATCTCCTGTGATTGGATCCGGCATCACCAGAACATCATCATTACCGGTCCCACCGGCGCGGGGAAAACCTTTTTAGCCTGCGCTCTGGCCAACAAGGCCTGCCGGGAAGGATACCGGACCTTCTACATCCGCAGCCCCAAGCTTTACTATGAATTGGCTGTCTCCAGAGGAGATGGCAGTTACGGTAAAATGATCAACAAGCTGGCCAAAACCAATATACTTCTCCTCGATGATCTGGGAATCGCCCCCATGACGGATTCGGAAAGACGAGACCTTTTGGAGGTTATTGAAGACCGCCACGGAAATGCATCAACGATCATTACCAGTCAGTTGCCAATCGAGAACTGGCATGAACATATCGGCGACCCTACCATCGCCGATGCCATCCTCGATCGCCTGATCCATAATGCCCATAAAATAAATCTGAAAGGAGGTTCGATGAGAAAAAAACATTCCGGCTTGACCTGATAAAGCCATTATGAGAAAGAACTAAAGGGTCTTCTCCCAATCGAGTGGGTAAAATAAACGGGTTTTAAGCTGCGAGCGCTTGCCCTGTAAGGGTTTGCACTCTACTGATCGCCGATAAAATATGATATGAACTCTGCATGCGAAAAACAAAACGATTGTGGGACGCGTATCGGTTTCCGGGGTTCACGCTGGAGCCTGGGGTATCGGGGATTTTCGGTGACCCGAAGGCCCTGGTCATCAAGCTGCGCCGCCGGGGAAAAAAACGCTTTGCGGGACCTGCGGCTGTGCGCACCGGACGTTCTACGACCGCAGGGTTCGTCGGGTGCGGGATCTTTCCTGCGGGGATCGGCGTGTTTGTCTGGATGTGGCGATCCGACGCGTTTTGTGCCGGAGTTGCGGGAAGGTGAAGCAGGAGAGCCTGGCATGGCTGGCCGACAACCCGTTTTACACGAAGCGCTTTGCTTTCTGGGTGGGGCGCCGGTGTCGTGTCTCGACGATCCGGGATGTGGCCCGGGAGACCCACCTGGACTGGAAGACGATCAAGGCGCTGGAGAAGCAGTACATGGAGGCGCAACTGCGGCGAGCGGGAACGCCGGGTCCGCAGATCATCGGGATCGACGAGCTCTCTGTCCGAAAGGGGCACACCTACCGCATCATTGTAAGCGATCTGGTTCGGCAGCGCCCGATCTGGTTTGGGGGCACGGACCGTTCGGAAGCCAGTATGAATCTGTTCTTTGAGTGGCTGGGAGAGAAGAAGAGCCGCAAAGTCCGTCTGGTGGTCATGGACATGTGGAAGCCGTTCCGCAATGCCTGTGCGTCGCACGTGCCCGGCGCCGCAGTCCTGTACGACAAGTTCCATGCGT
>CAZIDC010000378.1:0-3686 GCA_964537885.1 uncultured Syntrophaceae bacterium
AATGAAAAAGTACACCTGTAATATCTGCGGTTATGTTTATGATCCGGCCGCGGGAGATCCGGAAAACGGCGTTGCTCCGGGAACACCTTTTGAGAAGATTCCGGAAGACTGGACCTGTCCGGTGTGCGGGGCGAGTAAAACTGATTTTTCGCCGGAAGGCTAATCGGCCCGGCATTCTTTGCAATTCCCCCGGACGGATATTCACCGAAGAGAGGCTAAAGGCATCGCCGGCAAATCTGTTCGCCCTGAACCGGAGCTTTTCCTTTAGAGCTCAAAACCTCCATAGTCCACGTGAAACAAACAGGAAAAAGGAGGGCCTCGTGGCGCATCCCCATCAGGAAAGCAGCCGGCCTTATAATCACCTTATCCACGAAAAAAGTCCCTACCTTCTGCAGCATGCCGACAATCCCGTAGCCTGGTATCCCTGGAACGAAGAAGCCTTTCGTAAAGCCCGGGAGGAGGATAAGCCAATCTTCCTCTCCATCGGCTATGCCACCTGCCATTGGTGCCATGTAATGGCTCACGAATCCTTTGAAGATGGAGAAGTGGCCGAGTTGTTGAATCAATCCTTCGTCTCCATCAAGGTGGACCGGGAGGAGCGTCCGGACATCGACCAGATCTACATGTCCGTATGCCAGGCCCTTACCGGGCAAGGGGGCTGGCCGCTTTCTATCTTCATGACCCCGGAAGGAAACCCATTCTTTGCCGGAACCTATTTTCCCAAGACAAGCCGGATGGGCCAGCCCGGTTTTATTGACCTCCTCACCCGCATCTCCAACCTCTGGCAGACCGACCGGGAAAAGATCCTCCAGGGCAGCGCAGAGATACGGCGGGCCATCCAAAAAGAGGACGGGGTGGGGACCATCAGAGCAGAACTCGGCCCGGGAGTGCTCAAAAAGGCTTACGAGCAGCTGCAGAAGAGTTTTGACCCGGAATGGGGCGGGTTTGGGAGAGCTCCCAAGTTCCCGACTCCTCATCATCTAACTTTTCTTTTAAGATGGCACAGGCGCAGCCAGGATCCAAAGGCCGGTAATATGGTGGAAAAGACTTTAAAAGCCATGCGCAGCGGCGGCATTTTTGATCAGATCGGGCTCGGCTTTCACCGCTATGCGGTCGATGAAAGATGGCTTGTTCCCCACTTTGAAAAAATGCTTTACGATCAGGCCCTCCTGGCCTTGGCCTACACCGAAGCCTATCAAGCTTTGGGCAAGGCAGAATACGCCGGTACGGCCAAAGAAATTTTCGCTTATGTACTCCGGGACATGACTTCCCCGGAAGGAGGATTCTATTCGGCAGAAGACGCCGACAGTGAAGGCCGAGAAGGACTTTTTTACGTTTGGACCCCAAGAGAGGTCAAAAAACACCTGGGCGAAAAAAGCGGGGATCTATTTTGCCGCTTTTTCGGGATCACCCCGGAAGGCAACTTTGAAGAAGGGACCAGCATTCCCCATATTGCCGTGCCGCTGCCCATTTTTGCCGGGCAGGAAAAAATGGATTTGGAGGAGATGGGAAGGGTCTTAGAAAACGGGAGGGAGAAGCTATTCGAATCCCGGCAGAAAAGGGTCCACCCTCTCAAGGATGATAAAATGATCACCTCCTGGAACGGGCTGATGATCGCCGCCCTGGCCAAAGGCGCGCAGGCTCTCCAGGATATAAGTTATGCCCGGGCTGCCCAGCGGGCGGCGGATTTTCTTCTTGCAACAATGCGGACATCCCACGGCCGGCTGTACCGCCGTTTCCGCCATGGACATATCGCCCACGCCGGATTCCTGGATGATTATGCCTATTTAGTCTGGGGCCTGATTGAATTATATGAAGCCACCTTTGAGGTCCGGTACCTGGAGGAGGCCGTCCATCTCAATCAGGTCATGATCGAACTTTTTGGGGATTCGGAAAAGGGAGGATTTTATTTTACTGGTCAAGAGAATGAAATGCTCATCGCCCGCCCCAAGGAGATTTATGACGGGGCGGTTCCATCGGGGAATTCAGTGGCCGCCTTAAATCTTTTACGGCTGGCCCGCATGACCGGCAAGGTCAATTGGGAGAAAATGGCCGACCGGCTGCTCCAGGTCTTTTCTTCAGCCGTTGCCGATATGCCCATGGCGTACACCCAGTTGCTCATTGCCCTGGACTTTGTGGTGGGCCCGAGCAAGGAAATCGTCATCGCCGGTGATCCGGAAGAAGAAATGACCCGGGCCATGATTGCGGTTTTGCATCGAAGATTTGTTCCCAACAAAGTGATGTTGTTTCGTCCGGAAGGCGAAGCTGGCCGGAGGCTAACCGCCTTGTCTCCGTATGTTGAGGGGATAATTCCCGCTGGTAAAAAACCGGCAGTTTACCTTTGCGAAGGGTATGCCTGCAGGTCTCCCCTGACGGATCTGGCGGCCCTTGAATCAGCTCTAAAATAATGGGGATGGATGAAGGCAGAATTTAAAATAAAGAAAATTTATAATCTTTTGCGGAATAGAGATTTTCTTTTATTCCTGGCGATTCTCCTCGGCCTTTTGGCGGGGGAGGGCGCAAGGTGGACTGAAAATATCGTCATTCCAGCGTTAGCCGCGGTAATGACCCTTTCTACCATGGGGATTCCCGGGAGCATATTCCGTTCCCCCCGCACTCTGGTGGTTCCTGCCCTGGTCGGGCTGGCGATGAATTTCGGAATCCTCAGCAGCCTGATTTGGGGGCTGAATATCTTACTCATCCAGGAAGAAGCCCTCTCGACAGGCTTCATCATCATGGTGGCCGTACCGCCAGCCATCGCCGTCATCCCCTTCAGCGTCCTTTTGAACGGGAGCGTCAATTTTTCCCTCATTGCCACTATCGGATGCTACCTCGGGGCCTTGGCCGTCACTCCCGCCATCGCTGTCGGCCTTCTCGGGTCCGGCTTTATTGACCCCTGGAAACTGATGACCATCATGGCGGAACTGATCCTTCTGCCGCTGGTCCTCTCGAGGGTCTTGCGCCGGAGCGGGCTTTCCAATCGAATCGACCCGCTCAAGGGAGCGATCACCAACTGGGGCTTTTTTTTGGTTACGTACACGATTGTAGGATTGAACCGGGCTGTATTCCTGAGCCGGCCATTATCCCTCCTACCGGCAGCGGCGATCGCCGTCGCCTCCACCTTTTTGCTGGGATATGGAATTGAAAGGGCGGGCCGTCTTTTCCGGCTGGACTCGAAGATGACAACCAGCCTGGTCCTTTTGGGTACGCAAAAAAATACAGGGCTGGCGGCAGGATTAGCCCTAACTCTCTTCAGCGAAAAAACCGCGGTTCCGGCTACGGTTACAACGATTTTTATGATTGTGCACATGATCTGGCTGAGCCTGAAAATGCGCCAGAGCCGGGATTGAACAGGGCCACCATCAACGGGGAGGAATATTGCCTAATTCTCATCCACCGCTCAAAGAAAAAACGATTACGGACGGGGAAAAAGCAAAAGCACGGAGGTGCCTGGAATGTCCGGTATGCCGGCATGCCCGAAAAAAACAAAAAGGCGTGGCCTTCCAATTCGTGAAAGCCATCGAGGGTCGTCTATGCCCTTATTGTAAGGCTTATGAAAAGGTCTACGGAAGAAAAGCCCACGAGCCCTTACCTAACCCCAAAGGGCCCTGAGGCATTCTGAGGTGACCCGGGCCTCCTTTCTAAAAGGAAAGGGGAGAAAATGGCAGAAGACTTCGACCAAGATA
>CAZIDC010000379.1:0-3683 GCA_964537885.1 uncultured Syntrophaceae bacterium
AAGCTACCGGTTTCCCCCCTCGCACAAGGGTATAAGATTCCCCCCGATATCTAACCGAGTTCACAATCTCAGAGAATTTTCTCACCCCCTCCGTCGCGCTAACGACTTTTTCGATGTCTTCTCCTTTTGCAAAATATGATAATCATATGAGCTTCTTGCAAAAGTCCGTAATTTACCCTTCGACAGGCTCAGGGTGAACGGGCTTATGTTGAAATTATTTAGTTTTTCCGTTCGTGGTGAGCTTGTCGAACCACAAAAAAATACTTTTGCAAGAGGCTCATATTTTACTATTAAACATTATTCGTCAATCAATGGAGGAGGAAAACAAGTCCCCGGGAAGAACCTTTTTTAAGATCTAAATTGCCCAAAAATTTGTATTATTAAATTGACAAATTAATTAAAAATTGTATATTAAAAATTACAAATTTTGAGAATCGGCCCATTTCTCATGTTTCCGCTTTGAGAGACGAATTATTTTTATCCAATCAATCTAAAAAAGAGCGGGGCTGGGAGCCGTTTTTCTAACCTCGGCTTCATCTCCCCAGGTAGACAGGTAGAAAAGGTCAGAGAAATGGCCTTCGCCAGGTTTCTGCAATCGTCGCAGCCGATAAGGAATAAAAACAACGCTTACTAAAGATCTCTTCCCTCTTCATTATCAGCTCAGCAACATCTTGAGAAATCAGGTTGTCTCCGGAGAATGGGTGCCCGGAACCAAGCTCCCCACCGAAAACGAATTGGCCAACAAATACGGGGTGAGCCGGCTTACCGTTCGCAAGGCAAAGGGAAAACTCATCGCTGAAGGGTTGATCCATAGTATTCAGGGCTCGGGAAGCTACCTTACAAAACCGGAGATGTGGAAGCTCCATCCTTTCACCATTGAGTCCATTGACGACATCCTTAACCTGGGCAAAGAGATGGCTTTCAAAATTCACGAGTTCCGCATGGTTCCGAATACTGAAGAAATCTCTAAGAAGCTCAAGAATCCTCAGGATCGTTTTATTTTCCAGATTATTGGAGTTCGTTACTTCCAGGGGCAGCCCATTTCCTATGTGCACTACCACCTCCCTTTCGCTCTCGGCTCCCGCATTCCTGTGGAGCAGTTAAATGCCGATCCTTTCATTCCCCAGTTTGAAAATTTGGCCGGGATCCAGGTGGCCGAAGGAGAGCAGTCCATATCCTCCGGGCGGGCAAACCGGACCGTGGCTAAAAATCTGGGAATCCGACAAGGTTCGCCGATTCTGATCATGGAGACCCTATACTTTGACCATCAAGGGCAGCCAATTGAATTCATAAAAGCCCGGTACCGGGAGGAATTCCGTTATAACATCCGGGTTACCCGGAGGAAGATGGGATCGACCGCTATTCCCGGAATTTTCGCCGGGACCTGACAAAAAAGGGAAACCCCCTAATGAAGCCCGGATTACTCTTTACCTGGCCCCTGACCCGGTACAAGGATCACACAGCCGTTGTTTTTCAGGACACGCGTCTCACTTTCTCCCAGATGGACGCCGGCATCAATCGCCTTGGCAACGGCATTCTCGGACTGGGTTTGACGAAGGGGTGCAAGGTGGCCGTACTACTGAACAACGGTCTTGAGAGTGCCGCGGCTCTTTTTGCCATCCCAAGGGCGGGGTTAACCTATGTCTCACTCAATGCCCGAAATTCGCCAAGGGAGCACGCCGAGGTTCTCAATGACTCCGAAGCCGATGCCCTTATCGTCGATGAGGCCTTCCAGGACCTCCTTGAGCCGGTGCTATCATCCGTGCCGCGCCTCAAGCATGTGATTGTCGTCGGAACGCCGCGGCCGGGTCGCTTCACGTACGACGAACTGGTTGCCGACCAACCTGCCTCTGCGCCCGACGTGGCGGTGGACGAGGATGTTGACATAGAGCGTCTTCAGTACACCTCCGGTACCACGGGACGACCCAAGGGGGTCTCCTGGACCTTCCGTATAGGCTACAATGTCCTGGCCAATGTGCTCATGAACCTGGATCAGCCCATCGGGCCTTCGGACGTCAACCTCAACAGCGGTCCGTTGACCCATGCCGCCGGTCTTATGATGATGATCTACTACAGCCGGGGGGCGACCAACATCATTTTGCCGCGTTTCGATGAGCGCGAGGTCTTGGAGACCATCCAACGGGAAAGGGTCACCTCCCTTCTGCTCATCCCGACCATGCTCTATCGTATCCTCTTGACTCCCGATCTCAAAGCTTATGACCTGAGCAGCATCAGACGAATCTGGTACGGGACCGCCCCGATGGCTCTGGGAAAGCTCAAAGAGGCGATTCGGGTCTTCGGCAATGTGTTTCGCCAGAACTACGGGATGAGCGAGATGGCCCAGCCGATCACCTATCTGGGGCCGGAGGACCACGTGATTGACGGGGGGGAGATCCAGACCAGGCGCCTGTCTTCGGCGGGGAGACCGGCCATGGGCGTGGAGGTCAGGGTGGTCGGCGAGGATGGGCAGCCCGTGAAACCGGGAGAGATTGGTGAGATCCTCGTCCGGTCCAACAAGCTCATGAAGGGGTACTGGAAAAAGCCCGAGGAGACTGCCGAGGCCTTCAGGGGCGGATGGTTTCATACCCGCGATATGGCCACGATGGATGAGGACGGCTATGTGTATATCCTCGACCGCAAATCCGACATGATCATCTCCGGCGGGTTCAACATATATCCTCGGGAAGTGGAGGATATCATCATGGCCCACCCCGGTGTTGCCGAAGCTGCGGTCATTAGTGTCCCTCATGAGATCTGGGGCGAGGCCGTAAAGGCCATGGTAGTTCTTAAAGAGGGGGTGAAACTATCTGAGACGGAGATCATCGAGCACTGCCGTAGGAACCTGGCGAGCTACAAGAAGCCTACCAGCGTTGACTTCATCAAGGAGATTCCCAAGAATCTCCATGGCAAGGTCGACAGGAGGACGCTCAGGGAACCCTTCTGGAAGGGGTACGATCGATGGGTGCATTAAGCCCTGAGATCGTTCCCGCCAGAGGAAACGTTGGTCAACACTATTCAAGAAAGGGAGGCTTGAAGAAAATGGGCAACGGGAAGCAGATGAAGAAGCAAAAAGGGGCATTGGCGGTTCTTGCAGTGTGTTTGCTGGCGGGGATAGGGCTGACGGTCTTTGCGCCAACGGGGGCAGCCGTAGCAGCGGAATCATTCAAAGCGCGCTATTCGTATCATTGGTTTCCGGCGCATCACCTGGCTGTCTATTCAGAGAAGTTCGCCCAACTCTGCAAAGAGGAAACCAAGGGCCGTTTGGAGGTAACGACCTATCCCTCGGGCCAGCTTTATGGCGCCCGGGATGCGATTGCTGCCGTTTCTCAGGGAAGCGTTGAGATGGCCGGGTGCATTGCCTTGACCTTGGCTTCGGCTGCTCCCGAATTCGGCGTGGACACGTTAATGATGCTGTTTGACAATTATGAGCAGCAGCGCAAGGCCTGGGAGACAGGGCCAGGAAGGGCGGTCATTGCCCGGGTGGAGCAAAAGCTAGGTGTCAAGTTGCTGACCCGTCTTCCGAATGGGCCGGCCTGCCTGTTCACGACCGGCAAAGGCGTGCAGGACCTGGAGGGATTCAAGGGGCTCAAGGCCAGGCTGCTCTCCGCATCCGAAAAGCCTTATTGGGAAGCTTTGGGGGCAAGCACGGTGTCGATGGGTACGGAACAGGTCTTCTCGGCATT
>CAZIDC010000380.1:0-3675 GCA_964537885.1 uncultured Syntrophaceae bacterium
GGAGGTTCAGTGAGGACACCATGAACAGAGATATCCCAGCCGATGCTTCCGGCGCATACTGGCCTGGCCCCCCGGCCAAAACAGAATCTTTACCAGGGTTAGTTCCTCCGATATTCCTGTCATAGCCCCTCGTAACTGAAGGGTTACCCTTTCCTTGTGTTTGTCCGTGTCCCAACACATGATGTGTGTTAGAATAAAGAAAATTATCGCCTGGGACAAAGGGAATAGAGGAGAGGGCAAGGAAAGGAAGGACGGAGGACGATGGCGACGAAAGAATACCGGTTTAAGTATGGGAAAAAGGAGATTCGCTTTCATTTAGACCCGCGGCTTGTTGGGGAAGAGTTGACGATTAAAGACTATCCCCCTCTTAAGGATCCTAAGGCGGAAATCCAGAAGGCCATCCGCAATCCGATTCGATCCGAACCCCTGCGGGAAATTGTCAAGCCCGGCCAGACCGTTTGCTTTTTAGTCAATGATCCCACGCGGGTGGCCAACAGCCATGTTTTCATGGGCCTCTTGCTCGATGAATTAAATTCTGCCGGCGTCCCTGACAAAGATATGTTCATCATGTTTGCCGCCGGCGCCCACCGGGAGCTTACGGAATCTGAAATGGCCGAGCTGGTCGGCCCGCCCGTGGCCCGGCGGGTCAAAATGTACAATACCAACGCCAAAGACCCCTCCCAATTCAAGTATATGGGCGCGACTTCCCGGGGAAATAAGATTTATTTTAATAAACGTGCCGTGGAAGCGGACCATATCGTCGGCACGGGCAGCATAGTCTATCACTTCTTCTCCGGCTTCGGCGGCGGCCGGAAAGCACTATTTCCCGGGGCGGCGGCGTATGAGACCATCTGCCGCAACCATGCCCTCATGCTGGAACCGGGCGCCGAAATGGGGAAGCTTCAGGGGAATCCCGTATATGAGGATCAAATCGAAGGCACCGAGATGAAGAGGCCTTCGTTCCTTCTCAATGTGGTCCTCAACGAGAAGAAAGAGTTCCTGAAGATCTTTGCCGGCGACTATATCCTGGCCCATTTGGAAGCCTGCAAGTTCGTAGAAAGCATATACGGCATCCCCATTCGCGGTCTGGCCGATCTGGTGATCGCCAGTTGCGGTGGGTATCCCAAAGACATCAATGTCTACCAACTGCAAAAGACCATGGACAATGCCTGGCTGGCCGTGCGCGCAGGCGGGGTGGTGATCATCCTCGGGGAATGCGTTGAGGGAGTGGGGGATGACCTCTACTTAGAGTGGATGAAGAAATATAAAACCCCCGAAAGGATTGAAGCGGAGATCAGATCCAATTTCGTCGTCGGGGGTCACAAGGCATACGCTGTTACCCGGCTCATGAAAAAAGCCCAGTTTATCCTCGTTTCCGGATTGGATGCGGCCTTGGCCCGAACCCTGCTATTCACTCCCGCCCGCAACGTGGATGAAGCTATGGAAATTGCCTTCACCAAACTGGGGCCGAATCCGCGGATTATCTTAATGCCCCAGGGAAGCCTGACGGTACCGGTCATAAAACAGTGAAAAGTGAGGAGGAAATTGGGAGAATTTCCCATGAATAAATTGGCGGTCCTGAAAAAGGTCCAGAAGAGGGATGGATCCGTCGTTCCCTTTGACGGCGAAAAAATTCGCTACGCCATCTCCAGGGCGGCCTTGGAAGTCCTTCGGGATCAGGCCCGGGCGGACGCGATTGCCAGCAAAGTTGCCAGAGTGGTCATCCGCAAACTGGCGGATGTCTATAAGGAAAGGCCCCTCAATGTAGAATCCATCCAGGATACGGTTGAAACTGTATTGATGGAAGATGGTTTCAGCCGCATCGCCAAGAGTTATATCCTTTACCGCGAGCGGCGCAGCGACCTGCGCGTGGCCAAGTCGGCCCTGGGGATCAAAGATGATCTGAAATTACCCATCAACACGATGGAGGTTTTAAAGAAGAGATACCTTTTAAGGGATGACCGGCAAAACATCATCGAAACCCCCAGCCAGCTTTTCCAGCGGGTCGCTTTGCACGTTGCCCAGGCCGAGAAAAATTTTAAGTCGTCCTTGACCCCGCAGGAGGCCGGGGAAAAATTTTACCGGATGATGCGCAATCTGGAATTTATCCCCAATTCACCCACCCTCATGAACGCCGGAGCGTCCCTGGGCCAGCTTTCCGCCTGCTTTGTCCTCCCCGTGGAGGATTCCATAGACGGGATTTTTGAGGCCTTGAAAAGTATGGCCAGGATCCATCAAACCGGCGGCGGAACCGGCTTCAGTTTTTCAAGGCTGCGGCCCAGAGGGGACCTCGTTGCTTCCACCAAAGGCCAGGCTTCCGGCCCGGTTTCCTTCATGTCCATCTTCGACAAAGCCACCGAAGTGATTGTCCAGGGCGGAAAGCGACGCGGGGCCAATATGGGGCTTCTGCGCTGCGATCACCCCGACATCATCGACTTTATCGAGGCCAAGCTCGAGAAAAGCCAATTTCCGAATTTCAATTTGTCCGTGGGGGTCACGGACCGGTTCATGAAGGCGGTTGTCGGCAACAAGGAATTTGACCTGATCAACCCCAGGACGAACGCCAAAGTAAAAACGATAAAGGCCAGGACGATCTTTGACCTCCTGGCCAACGCCGCCTGGTTGACCGGCGACCCGGGCTTGATTTTTTTGGATGAGATTAACCGCAAAAATCCTACTCCCCGGATTGGTCCGATTGAAGCCACCAACCCATGCGGCGAACTTCCTCTTCTGCCTTATGAGAGTTGTAACTTGGCCTCCATCAATCTATCCAGGATGGCCGGAAAAAACGGCGTCGATTGGGAAAAACTTGGCGCATTGATCCGCTGGTCCATCCGCTTTCTCGACGACGTGATTGAAGTGAACCAGTTTCCTCTCCCCCAGATAAAAAAAATTACTCTGGCCAACCGGAAAGTCGGCCTGGGCGTAATGGGTTTCGCCGATCTGCTGATCCGTCTGGGAATCCCGTATAATACCCCTGAGGCGGTTAATTATGCCCAGAGACTCATGCGTTTTATCCATAAAGAATCGCTCCAGGCCTCCGCCGCCCTGGCCCGGGAGCGAGGGGTTTTCCCCAATTGGGGGAAATCCATCTATGCCCCCAAAAATTGGCGGCTGCGCAACGCCACCGTAAACACCGTTGCTCCCACGGGAACCATCAGCATCATCGCCGGGTGCTCGAGCGGGATCGAACCTTTGTTCGCTGTCAGCTTTATCCGCAATGTCTTATCGGGTACTAAATTTTTTGAGGTGCATCCGATCTTTGAAGAGATGGCCAAGACTCGTGGATTCTATAGTAAAGAAATAGTTGCCCGGATTGCTCAATCAGGATCTTTGCAAAAGGTCAAGGGAATCCCTGCGGATATTAAAAAAATCTTCGTCACCGCTTTTGATGTAACGCCCCAACAGCACCTGCTGGTTCAGGCAGCTTTTCAAAAATATTCCGACAATTCCGTTTCCAAAACCATCAACCTCCCCAGCCAGGCCACGGTTGAAGACGTGAGGAAGATTTACTTAAAGGCCTATCAACTGCGATGCAAGGGAATTACGATTTATCGTTACGGGAGCAAAGAGGAGCAAGTGCTGTCTTTCGGTTACCCGGAAAAGGATCAAGCGGGGGTACAGAGCGATTGGCTAACAGTGGAACCTGAATATTCGGGGGGATGTGCTTCCGGC
>CAZIDC010000381.1:0-3653 GCA_964537885.1 uncultured Syntrophaceae bacterium
CATTTTCAGGAGCTGCACGCGGGGGGGCTGATTCTCTACCGCATCAATTTTGAGAATCCGCCGCAGATGAAGAAACTGATCTCCGATCTGGAAGAGGCTTTGGGCCGAAAACTGCTGGTGGCGGCGGACCATGAAGGCGGGCGGGTCATCATGTTCCGGGAGGCCATCACCGTTTTTCCGGACAATCTGGCCGTGGGGAGCGCCGGAAAAATCGAATATGCCGGGAAGCAGGGCGAGATCGAGGCGAAAGAGCTGCGCCGGCTGGGGCTGGACGTGAATCTGGCGCCGGTCCTCGATGTCTTGACCGAGGCTTACAGCCCGAATATCGGCATCCGTTCTTACGGCCAAGATTGGCGGTTAGTGGCGGCGATGGGCGCGGCCCGGATTGCGGCCATGCAAAAGCACGGTCTTTCAGCCTGCGCCAAGCATTTTCCCGGCAAGGGCCATGCCCCCGTGGACGCCCATCTGGGACTGCCGGTAATACAATCCACCTGGAAAGAGATGGAAGAGGTGCATCTTAAGCCTTTCGTGGAAGCGATAAATACCGGAGTTGATCTGGTGATGTCTTCCCATCCCTATTACCCCAACCTTGATCCTGGTCCCCGAAAGATCGCCACCTTTTCCCGAAGGATTATTTACGATTACCTTAGATGCGAGCTCAACTTCCAGGGGGTCATGGCGACAGACGATCTGGAAATGGGGGCTATTTCCGCGATCTGCCCCATCGGTGAAGCGGGGATTTTAGCTGCCGCGGCGGGACATGATCTGCTTCTGGTCTGTCATGACCTCCAGGCCCAGAAAGAGGTTTTTTATAAACTTCTCGAGGCCTACAGAAGCAAGCGACTGCCCTTGAAAGAACTGGAGGAGAGCGGGGAGCGGATCAAGAGATTGAAATTAAAGAGGGAAAAAAGATTTCCGAGGGGAGAACCTTTAGCCGAAAAAGCAGGTTCCCTCTTGGCTCAAAAAATCTGCCGGGAATCCGTCCAGGTTCTCAGAGATGAAAGAAAATTAATGCCCCTCAAGGGCGGAGAACAAAGCATCGGCGTGATCTTTCCTCGATTTTCCTCTTTAGATGCCAAGATCATGATTGAAAAAGAAGTCTTGCAGGAAAAAGACTTCATCCGCAACGAGTTTCGGAAATTTAGCCTTAATCCCAATATTCAAATTGTCTCCATGGAGCCGGGAGAGGAAGAAATTCAACACGCGGTGAACCTGGCCAAAAACTCGGACGTGACCATCCTCTTCTGCTTTGACGCGCATCTCTATCCCGCCCATAAAGACCTTCTGGATGCGCTCCAAGATGCCGCCAAAGAGCTGGTGGTGGACCTTTTGCGGGACCCTTATGACGCGGCATACCTTAAGGAAGGCGTTGCCTGCCTCACCGCTTTCGGCTGGAGAGCCTGCCAGATCAAGGCTGTCATTGAAAAAATTTGCTCTTCTCCAGCTACCTTGAGGGGAGAGGGAGGGGTGGGGGTGGAGAATTGACGTTGGGACAAAAAATCTGGCCTGCCCCCAGGGATTATGCCGGATCTTAAATTAGGATTGGGGCCACCTTGATATTAATGGCGCGCCTGGCAGGATTCGAACCTGCGGGGCCTGGGCATGAATATAGCTTTTCACCTTACAGAAAATGCGCTAATGTAAAATATATCCCAACTATTTTTAGATGGTGACGATGCACACTACCTTGAATTTCATCGCCATCCGGTAGAATTCGGATTCGGGGTGGGTAGAAAAAACGGGGCAACGGAAAGGCCGTTTTGGTTACTCATCCTCGGCTTAGTCGCAGCCTTTGGGTTTTAATGGTCTATTGCTTGCCCTTGCAAGTTTTCTCACATTATCCTGGAAGGCGGATGAAGTCACATGAGCAGGGTGGCCATCAATGAAAGCTTACTGCGCTGGGCGATAGACCGCTCTGGGCTGACGCCAGACGGCCTACAGTCCAAATTTCCAAAAATCCGGCAGTGGGTTGATGGCGAAAGCCAACCCACACGTCGGCAATTGGAATCCTTGGCAAAAGCCACGCTTACGCCGCTTGGATTTTTCTTCCTCTCTGAACCACCTGATGTGCGGTTGCCCATTCCTCATTTCCGGACACTTGGCGATAAAACGCCAAGCAGGCCCAGTCCCAACCTTATTGACACCATCCAATTAATGCAGCGGCGGCAGGAATGGATGCGCGAGTTCTTGATCGAGGAAGGTCAGGAACCATCGCAGATAGCATGGTCTTCCCGACCGGACGCCCCGCCGGCATCGGTCGCCGATCATATTCGGCACGCGCTGAGGTTAGATGAGGGATGGGCCGCCCAACAACGGACTTGGGAAGATGCCCTGAGTGTTCTCCGACAAGCAATGGAAGATGCGGGTATCCTAGTTATTGTTAACGGGGTAGTCGGAAATAACACTCATCGCAAGCTCGATCCTGGCGAATTTCGGGGTTTCGTCCTCGTAGACAAGTATGCCCCGCTTGTATTCGTCAATGGCCGTGACGCCAAGGCCGCACAGATGTTCACGCTCGCTCATGAGTTGGCGCATGTCTTTTTTGGTAGCAGCGCCGCTTTCGACCTACGCGAAATGCAACCGGCAGACGACCCGGTTGAGCAGGCGTGCAACCAGGTAGCGGCTGAATTCCTTGTTCCAGAACGTAAGTTACGTCAATTTTGGCCTTCTGTTAAAAACGATCCAGAGCCTTTTAAGACGATCGCCCGCCAATTCAAGATCAGTGTCCTTGTGGCGGCCCGTAGGGCGTTGGACTTGCAACTAATTCAAAGAGAGGCCTTTTCCGACTTTTACCGCACATATCGAAGGGAAGAACGAGAACGACGCTCGACTGCCTCTCAATTAAAGGGGGGCGACTTCTACCGTAATCAAAATCTACGTGTTGGCCGTCGATTCGCCTCCGCCGTGACACGCGCGGTTATAGAGGGGAAGCTATTTTACTCCGAAGCCTATCGCCTGACCGGACTTTATGGAAGTACCTTTGATAACTATGTGAAATATCTCAGAAGCGGAAAGCGATAGTGATGGACGCTCCTGCATTTGTTCTTGATGCCAATGTCTTAATTACGGCTAAGAACAGTTATTATGCATTTGATCTGGCTCCAGGGTTTTGGGAGAGTTTGATATATCTTGCAGGAAATGGGCGGATTCTGAGTATTGATTACGTAAAGGAGGAATTGGAAAGAGGAAACGATCAGCTTGCTCAATGGGCAACAAATGACTTTTCTCATGCGTTTATTTCGACCGATGAAGAAGACGTCCGTGAATCTTACAGAGAAATAATGACTTGGGTACAAGGCCAAGATCAATTCTTAGATGCAGCCAAGGCCGACTTTGCTAGAGGCGCTGATGGTTGGCTGGTGGCTTACGCTAATGCTAACGGCTCCATTGTCGTGACTCTTGAAGTCATAAAACCTGATATCAGATGGAAGGTCCCGATTCCAAATGTTTGTCAGACCTTCGGTGTGCAATTCGTCGACACGTTTGAAATGCTGAGGCGTCTTGGCGTGCGATGGACCAGTTAGATATGGTCCAAGACTGCGTTTTGCCTGAGTCTGGTTGCAATGAGATACCTATCGCAAAACCGCAAGGAATAATGCGGAAAAATCCAACAACCCCGCAGTGAACCCCGCAGTGAGCTCCTCCATGAAAAA
>CAZIDC010000382.1:0-3645 GCA_964537885.1 uncultured Syntrophaceae bacterium
CCACCCTTTGTTTCTGCCCTCCGGAAATCTGGTCGGGATACTTGTCCTTCTGGCCAACCATGGACACGGCCTCCAGAACGGCCATCACCCGTTTTCTCCTCTCTCCGGCAGCGGTATTCTTGACGATGATGAGGGGATATTCGATGTTCTCAAAAACCGTCAGAACCGGAATCAGGTTGAAGTCCTGAAAGATGAACCCGAGGTTGTCCCCCCGGAATTGGGCGCTCTCATGGCGGTCGAGCTTCAAGACATCCGTCCCCACGACGGTTAAATTCCCCTCCGTAGGCTTGTCCAGGCACCCGATCAAATTCAAAAGCGTCGTTTTCCCGCTTCCCGAGGGGCCGACGAAGGAAACAAAGGAGGCCGGCTCTATCTCAAAGCTTACCTCCCTCAAGGCTCGGACGATGTTTTCCGCCGCGCCGTAATCCTTGCTTACCTTTGTCGCGACCACCTGGTAATCTTTGCTGATATTTTCCGCTACGATCAAACTCATATACCCAATCTCCTTTCATCCGTATTCTTCGCTTACAAATGAAATTGCGTGCGCAATATTAAAAAACCTCTTCGATTCTTCCCAAGCAGATCAGGCCCCAGAAGTGGCTGCTTCTTTTCTATTCATTATTATAACCCCCATGCTCACTTTTAGCATTTCTAATAAAGCCTTTTCGCGTTTAGCCAGGTAGCGGGCATGAAGCACGTTGAAGACGACAAATGGCGGCCATAAGATTACCACCATTTGGGCTATGTACTGGGCGGCCAAAAGCATGGCCAGGAGCGGCCCCAGCGTCCGTATATTATCGATCACGGTTTTCTTTTCAAAAAGCGCGAACATGGCGAATTTCTTCCTCCTGCTTAACGGACTGCCCTTAGGGGTCCTTTTCCGGGGCCCTTCCCCACCCCATATCCTGTTCCCATTTTCAATGGACATTCCGGCGGCATCCGTTCCAACTGCTCTTTTGAGAAGATGGCCCGGGCTTTGACCCGGTAAGAAAATAAGAGATTCTCTAAGCGGGCCTGCAGCGCAGAAAGCTTCCGCTGTTTATCGAGAAGGGCTTGAGGTTGGACGCGCGGGTCCGATACGGCAAACCGCAACTCAATCCGCAAGTCCCTCAGTTCACTCCATAAGCGTTTGGCTTCTTCCAGGTATGCGCGCTGGAGGTGCGCAAGTTTCTCGGCCTGCTCCTCGGTAAAAGTTATGGAAGGATCCATCCGGCAAGCGCCTTTCGGTTGAACGGGTAGAAAGGGACCGCCCGCTGGAACCTTGGAAGGCTGGGCTTCTGCCGCCCGCCCCATCAGCCCGCTTAACAAAATAAAGCCGATTATGAATCCGAGACCTATGATCTTTAAGTTCTTCATTTTCCCACCTCGATGACCGAGGGAGCAGGGCGGAGGAAGCTCCGCCCTGGTTTAAGGTTTACCAACTACCGAAGGCGGGGCCGACTCCCCTGCCTGGGCCAAAGCCCATGCGGGGGCCCATTCTCCCGCGCGGGCCGAACCTGTCAAACTGGGCCTTCTGCTCTGGTGTCAGTACTTTCTGGATTTCGAGCCCGAGATTTGTGGCCTTCTCCTGGAGCTGGGTCCTGAGGTCAAAGATTTCCTTTTGCATGGCCACGACCGTCGCCGGGTCAGCATTCGGAGTTGACCATAGGCTTCGGAGTTCCGTCCCCTTCGCCAGCAACTCTTGCTGCAGCGGCGCATTCTCTTTCAGGTAGGCCTCTCGCAGAGTCTGGATCTGAGAAGATTGCTCTGCCGTCAGGTTGGCAAAGGGTGGGACCCCAGCAAAGGGGGGACCGCCGGCAAACCCGGGGCCAAATCTTGGACCCCAGGCCATCGCGGCGGCGGCGATAAGGACGACCGCTAAAGTCAGGCTCAGACCGATGATGACGACCTTCTTCATGGAAGTTCACCTCCTTTCGTTTTGGATTTTGCACACACCGGCTTTAGGCCGGGAAAGGGATACACATTAATTGTTTATAGAGAAATTTTTATGGGCAAAGGTAACAGATAGAGGCTTGCGCCCCTGATGGTAGTGAATAATCAGCAGCGGAGAGGATTGGTCTGGGCATTGCTTCCGAATGGAAGAAAGAAAGAAGGATGATGGCCTTGGACTATCGCAAATGGGCTGGTTTTAAAACCTGCGCTGGAAAAGAGAATTCCTTCGACTTCAAAAGACTTCTCCTGATTCTTGGAAAACATGGCCTTATGTCCACATGGGCCTGCTTTATCTACGCTCTTCTTAGCAAAAATGTTGCATACCGTCGGCAGCTTGCTGGCAAGGGAAAGGGGCGGGCCCAAAAGAAAAGCAACGACGAGCGCGGTTATCATAATGAAGGTAAGTTTTTGAAAATGGCCTGTCATTTTACCTGCGCTCCTTTTTTAACCTTACTTTCTTATAAGCAATCATAGTGCCGAAAGGACCTAACATTAATAATCTGTTGATATCTTAATTACTTAACTCGATTTGGGGGGATGGATGACAGGAATGAAGAGTGGAAGACTTCGACAATTCCGTCGAGGGATTGAAATTAGATTTTAATAATTCCATGAAGTTGGAAAACGCGCCATTTCGACAGGCGGGCGAAAGAAAGACAATTTTGTCGAATATTTCACATCATAATTTTTTTAAATGCTTCTCCATAAAGATAACCTTTGGCCCTCCCCACTTCCAAAGCGCGGTTCCTGATTCGCTCCTGGACTTCCGGGGCAGTAAGGCCCTGGCTCTCGTGGCAGCGGGCGGCCTGGAGTTTGATCTCGATGCTCTCGCTGATATCTACCCAGAAATCGGGAGAGTCAGTTCCAAAGAGGTAAACTTCTTTCACACGGCAGGGGCTCAAACCCTGAGCCAACTCGTCTGGATAAAAAAGGTGATCGCGAGCGGCGATGATCGCATCCAACGTAAGAAATCCAGCAGCTCGGTGGTCAGGGTGAAGCTGGTAAGGCTTCCATGGGTCATGGGTAAAGACGATGGCTGGCTGATGTAGCCGGATGATTCCGGTGATTTCCTTACGCAAGGAGAGGGATACTTCCAATTCGCCGTCGGGGATTCGCAAGAAAGTCACACTCGAAACTCCCAGGACTTTGGCCGCCGACTCCTGTTCTTTTTCCCGGATTCCGGACAGGATTGCGGAAGTCATGGAAGGATCCTCACTCCCCTTATCCCCATTGGTGAGAACAAGGTAATGGATAATCTTTCCTTCCCTGGCCCATTTGGCCGTTGTCCCCCCACAGTTCCCCTCGGCATCATCGGGGTGGGCAATGATGATCATCACTTTTCCGGGAACCGATTCTTGTTGAGCAGAAGATGCCGTTACGTTCACGCCAATATATCCCCCCATGTTCTCTTTAGGAACATGGCCATGTTAGACACCAAACATATTCCCTCTCCAGCGTTTTCCTCGTCCTCATCTTCTAAAACTTCAGGATTCTCTTTTCAACTCCATAATAAAGGGCCAGGCCCGCCAGGAAAGCCACCCCCATGTTCCACATGGCCAGGCCAGCGGTCACCAGCATGATGTAAACGTCTGATCGCTTGCTGCCGATGTCTCTGGTGATGGAGGCCAGCTCCAGGCCCGTGAAGAAGAGGATCACGCCGAGGATGGAGGGAGGGAAAAACTTAAAGATGGTGGCCACGGAGCCGCTGAAAAA
>CAZIDC010000383.1:0-3644 GCA_964537885.1 uncultured Syntrophaceae bacterium
AAGGGTCATGGTATAAAAGGTGGTGCCAATCCAGAAAACAGACATGATATGATTATGGAAAAATCGCAGGCGGGCTGAAGGCTCCGATGACGGGCGGGGAGAGCCCGCGGATTGAGAAATCTGTTGCCCATGGAGGGGGGTTCCATGAATAATAGAAAACAATGGGGGGTATGGGTTTTTTTGATTTTCATCTCTCTGGTTTGGTTCTCGCCGGCCCTGGGCGCGGAGGCGAAAAACGTTATCCTCCTCATCGGGGACGGGATGGGACCCCAATCCGTCGGCCTGGCCATCTACTACAATCGCTTCATCAACGGACCGGGAAAACTCTTGAACATGGAACGTTTGATGGCGGCCGGGAACACGGGGTATTGCCTGACTTACCAGTACGGCACAGTAGTCACCGATTCCGCCTCTGCCGCCACGGCATTGGCCTCCGGTATAAAGACGCGGGATGCGATCATCGGGAAAGACCCTGACGGACGGTCGATGAAGACCCTTGTGGATATTGCCCGCCAGCTTGGAAAATCCACCGGCGTGATCAGCAATACCCGTATCACCCACGCCACGCCGGCAGCCTTTTACGCCAATATCATTCACCGGGATATGGAAAATGAGATTGCCGTCCAGCTCATCGAACGAGGAGATTTAAACGTCGCCTTCTCCGGAGGAGCGCAGCATTTCATCCCTGCTGGAATGAAGACCGAAGAGCATCCCGCTCTGAAAGGGATCGATAAAAAGGCTGGGTGGGGAGCGTCGAAACGAAAAGATAACCGGGACCTGATCGGGGAGGCTAAAAATAAAGGGTATACCCTTGTGGCCAATGATGTCGAGCTTTGGTCTTTAGAGGCCCGCAAGAAAGAAAAAGTCCTGGGGCTTTTCTCGGCCTCTGGATTTCCCAGCGCCATTGACCGCCAGCCCCATCATCAAACTGGGGTTCCAACGCTTGCGCAAATGGCGGAGAGGGCTCTTGGAGTTCTAAACAAGAATCCTAAGGGCTTCTTTTTAATGGTCGAGGGAGGCCAGGTGGACTGGGTCGCCCACGGAAATGACGTAGTTAGCGTTCTCCATGAAATGCTGGAATTTGATCAGACGATCGGGTTAGTTATGTCCTTTGCCGAATCCAATCCGGACACCCTAATCGTGGTGACGGCGGATCATGATACCGGAGGATTGGCCATTGCCTACAGCAGTTATCAACCCCCCGCGCCCGTTAAACTGCCAAGCGGGGAGACCTGGAAGACGAAATATAATTTTGCGGGAAAAGAGATCTTTGAAAAAATGGCCAAACAGAAAAAATCTTTCCAAAAGATGGTCCGTGATAGCAAGGGGAATCCAGCAGCCCTTAAAAAGGAAATAGAAGAAAACAGCGCCTTGGCCATAACCGAAGAACAGGCCAATTCGCTATTAGCCAAAGAACAGCCGCCGGGAAAAATGGAGGCTGAAGACTACGGTGGATATCATATATTTAGAGCAAATACACCCATGAACCGGATGGGACGATTGTTCGGAAAAGAGATGAACATAGCCTGGGCCGTAGGAACGCACACCCACACCCCCGTGATGGTCTTCGGCCAGGGTCCTTTGGCCGAAAAGTTTCGGGGACTCCTGGACAACGTGGAAATCCCCCGGATCATCGCTCAGGGGTGGGGAGCTTCGCTGCCTGCATTTAAATGAGAAAAAAGTTCGGAGTTCGGAGCCACAGGCCAGATTTTGAAGAGTTATTAACTCCGAACTCAACACCGATTTCACAAAGGAGGCTGAGATGAAGGATTGGAAAAAAGGGATGGTGTGGGTAATTTGCGCCCTGTTCGCAGGAATGACCGGTTCTGGGTGTGCCTTATTCGTAGTCGCAGGAGCGGGAGCGGGCGTGGGCATCGGCATCGGGGCCGCGGAATATATCCGGGGCGAGCTGAAACAGGCCTATGCCGCTCCGATGGAAAAAGCATGGAATGCAGCCCTAACCACCGCAGAAGAGCTGAAGATGAGGCCAACGGAGAAGTCGATGGACAATATTGACCTGAACCGAGAAATAAAAGGAAAGACCGATGAAGGAAAGGATTTTCAAATCGCTTTCGAAGCCATGTCCAAGGACGTCACCATGGTCAAGGTCCGCATCGGGATCTTTGGCGATGAAGCCTATTCCAAAACGATTCAGGAAAGGATCGCCGCCCACCTGAAAAAATAGAAAGGGCCATCGTGAGAAAGATTGAAGTCGACCCCGGGAAATGCATCTCCTGCGGGGATTGCGTTGTCGCCTGCCCTTCGATTTTCATCGTCGAAGAAGGGAGAATTCGGACCATCGACCAGGTCCATTGCCGGCTCTGCGGCCATTGCTTAGCCCTCTGTCCGGTTGGGGCCATTGACCATGAGGATCTGGATAAAAGCCAGTTTGTCGACCTCCCTCAGGATTTCAGGGTCTCTCCTGAAACTCTCTCCACCTTCCTCCGTTCCCGCAGAAGCTGCCGGGCCTTTGCTCCTCGAGAAGTTTCCAGGCAAGCATTAGAAAAATTGGTGGATATCGCCCGCTACGCGCCCACCGGCCATAACTCTCAAAACTTTGAGTTCCTGGTCATCCAGAATCAAGAGCTCATTCAAACCCTGGCCGGGCGAACCGCCATCTTTTACGGCAACCTCCACAAAATGCTCAGCAATCCGGGCGTAACCATTCCTCCCTGGCTGCAAACTCACATGAGGGGATTTCGATTAAACTGGGAATATTACCAGAAGGGAAAAGACCGCATCTTCCAGAAGGCGCCGGCCCTGATTCTGATTCATGGACCCGCTGAAAATAATTCTTCCGCCCAAAACTGCCACTTAGCCATGGCCCATATCATGCTCCAGGCAGAAGCCCTATGTTTGGGAACCTGTATCATCGGGTATTTTCTGACCGCTGCCGAGCGGGACCCGTCGATCATCAAGGAATTGAAGGTTCCCCCGGACCACAAAATCTTTACCTGCTGTACGGTTGGCTATCCCGCCCTTACCTTCAAAAGGCTGGTACCGCGCCGACCGCCAGTCGTCCGCTGGCGGTAAAGGAGGCTAACATGGAGACCAGAATCGGCAAGGCCACGGTGGAACTTTTAACGGGCGACATTACCGAGCAGGACACGGACGCCATTGTCAATGCCGCCAACCGTTCCCTCCTCGGCGGCGGCGGGGTTGACGGGGCGATTCATCGCGCCGCCGGCCCGCAGCTTCTAACCGCATGCCGGACTTTAGGGGGCTGCGAGACCGGGGAAGCCAAAATCACCAAAGGATATAATTTAAAAACTAAGCACGTGATTCACACCGTGGGGCCGATTTATCATTCCACAGGGAAGAAGGCCCCTGAGATCCTCGCTAACTGCTACCGGCGAAGCCTGGAAGTGGCCAGCGAGAATAAACTTACCAGCATAGCCTTTCCTTCCATCAGCACCGGAGCCTACGGTTATCCCCTGGAAGAAGCAGCGCCCATTGCCTTAAAAACCGTGATCGATTATCTCAAAAACCATCCCGCAATCCAAAGGGTCCGTTTTGTGCTATTCGGGGATGAAGCCTACCGCGTTTACGAAAAGTCTTTGAAGGAGATCTTGCAAAAAACCTGAAGGGATCATTGCTTCCAGAAGAAGACCGCTTCCCCCCCTTTTTTACCCTAATTTTTTTGT
>CAZIDC010000384.1:0-3643 GCA_964537885.1 uncultured Syntrophaceae bacterium
CAGGAAGGAGCCAATATTCCCGCCCACCGGAAAAACTATCCTCCCAAATCTGCATCTTTCACCTGAAACTGGTCAACCCTTATTTACATATCACCTTTACGCCCGGTGGATCCAGAGCCATCGCGTTGTCACCCGACTCGGCAACGAACCTTACCAAGGCATCGAGCTTCTCTCCCGGTTTCCCGCCATTCCAGACTTCCCTGACGGACATGTGGCCGGTGCGCGGAGGCTTTACGACCGTGTTCGGGGTTTTTCGTCCATTGTTGAGTTCCCAGTGATAGGAAAACTTGTCGGGCAGGGGCATCTTGAACGTGATGCTGGCAGTCCAGGTGATATTGGCCGGGCACCTGCCGGTGTATTCCTTTGTGTTTGCCGATATGTTAATGATGGCGAACTCGCCTGGTGCTCCGCCGACACTGGCGGACGCGGAAGCGGACGAAGATCCGAGATCAGCCTGCCCACTTGCCTCGGCACTGACGCTCCCGGACCCCGAACCGCCGAACGAGGAGATGCCCCATTTCCCTTTCATTTGTTTCATTACAACAAAGCCGGTTGACTGGGGCGCAGACGAAAAGGTGTAAGCGACATTGAGAGTTGCCTCTTCTCCTTTCATGAACCCGCCGAGAACTTTATGGCTTTTCGGCTGGGTGAACATCGCGATGTAGCCGTCCAGGGCCTCTTTTTGCTGAAGGCAGGGTGCCATGTCGGCAGGATCGACCATCAATTTACAGATTTGCGTATGATCTTTCCTGTAAGCGGCGTCGATAAATGCCATGTATGCCTTGCCAGGTTCTCCGCCTCCGTCCGGAAGCTTTGTGCCGCCGTTGTAAGGATCCTTAAAAGCGGAAATCGCGGGATTCTCTGCTGCGGTAACAGCGGAACCGGCGCTAATGCCAGACACGGGGGCTTGGCCCGCGGATTTAATATCGTTTCCAAAGGCATCCGCCTTGGCCACAATGTTTTGGGCCGTCCCCGCCTTTTCGACGATGGTGAGCCATATTTTCCCGTTACCCTTCTCAACCTGAGCCCAGATCTCCTTGCCGTCTTTTATGATCTTCCCATTCACTAACCGGTTGCTGTTCTTGTCTATAAAGAGGACAGTGCCCTGGACACTCTTGATGGCGTTCTCATAGTTCCGGACGACCGCGAGGCCGCTTGCTTCCTTCGAACGGTCATCGATCCGATAGGTCAGCTTGGTCAATCGCCCTTCGATGCCCGTCTTATCCTTCTGTCCGGTCTCAAAATTGAATGCGTTAAAGTCTTTGGTTTCGCAATTCTCGATGCTGTACTCCGGCATTCGCGTCGGGAAGACCGGATGGTCCGTGCAGCCTTTTTTATCTGGCAACGCAGCGCTTGCAAGGCCGGAGAAGAGGAAGAAAACAAGAGCCGTAATCCAACAAACATGCTTGATTTTTTTCATAGGTGTTTCCTTCCCCAAGTTGTGAGTCTTTATTCATAATGGACTGATTTATTGATGAACCAATTTATAGACTCTGCGGGACATTCTCGGTCCGACCTCCCTTCGCCTCCTGAATCAGGGCAGTAACGAGTTCAGCTTCTTGAGGTCCACCCTTCCGAGGAGTTCCTTGACCTTCTCCGGTTTCTCCTTCGGACCGCTGACGACCAGCATCAGGCCGCGCGGTTTCGTCGGCACCCCCAGCGGAGTGTTGCGCAACGTGAAGAGCGTCGATTCGCCGTCCTTCTTCCCCTTCTCGAACGGACCGAGAAGGACCGAAACGCAGTACGACCCGGAGTCGGGACATCCATCGCCCTCGCTCTGCTCGAAGGCCATCGGGTATCCGGCGAGTTGATACGGTTTCGCCTTGTCGCCGACGTACACGTCCTGGTTGATCTGGACTCGGACGTTCAGTTCCTGGGCAGGAAGTCCGCTGGTGATCTCCTGCATCGCGGGGACCCCGCCCTCTTTAGTCGACCAGGCCCGGATCTGGGCCGCGATCTCGTCGTTCAACCGGTTCTCTTCGTCATTGACAGTCTTCAGCTCCGCCCGGATCCGATCCTTCTCGCCCCGGTCCTTCGTCTTATTGCGGGCCTTCGTCAGCTCCGCATGCTTCGCCTGGAGCACGGCCCTCCTCGCCTCCTGCGGTGGCGTGCCCTTGGTCCGGGCCATGACGGCGGCGACGGACTGCTTCTGCATGAACTCCTCGGAGATCTTGTAATTAATTGCGAAGGTCATCCGGAACATCTGGTCGGACTTCATCCTCTCGAAGATCTGGTTCCGGTCGTCGAATCCGCTGTACGAGGCCGTGTAGTTCACGAGACCTGCGGACGTAGCATCGCGCACCGTCTTCTTGACGATCTCGTAGGCGGACTTCTCGGCCGGGTTCATGTTCCGGGTGGGACCTTCGCCGTCAGCAAAGGCAAGGGATGACGAAAGAAGGAGACTTATCATCGTAAGCACCATACAGCGTTTCATGATTCACATCCTTTCCCAGTGAGTTGCATATACAGGTTTCTATTTCGCCATATGAGATAGAGAGTATTGTCCATTGTCAAGGGTGATCATCGGCACAGTCACTACTGCTCAACCAATTCGACGCGTCTGTTTTTAGCACGCCCTTCCTCGGTGCGGTTCGTGACCACCGGAGCGATCGGCCCCGCACCCTGCGCCTTCAGGCGGGTAGCAGCGACGCCATGACTCTTGGTGAGCGCCTGGACCACCGCCTCGGCCCGTGCCTGCGAGAGCTTCATGTTTGCCTCCAACTGTCCCACGGAGTCGGTGTGACCGACAACGAACAGCTTAAGGCCCGGGTCGCTTGCAAGCAACTTTGTAATCTCCTGAAGAGCGGCCTGCGACTCCGCCTTCACCTCGGCTTTCCCGGTGTCAAAGTAGATTCCATAGACGGCGGCGTGGCCCGTTGATTTAATGTCGTTCCCGAAGGCATCTGCGTTGGCAACAATGTCCTGGGCCATCCCCGCCTTCTCGATGACGGTGAGCCATATTGCACCGTTGCCCTTCTGAACCTGTACCCAAACCTCTTTGCCATCCTTCACGATCTTCCCGTTCACGAACCGGTCTTTGTCTGTGAAAAGAACGGTGCCCTGGACGCTCTTGATTGCGTTCTCATAGTTGCGGGCGACCGCGAGGCCGCTTGGTTCCTTTGAACGGTCCTCGATATTATAGGCTATCTTGGTTAGGCGCCCTTCTACGCTGGTCTTGTCTTTCTTTCCGGTCTCGAAATTGAATGCATCAAAGTCCTTCGTTTCGCAATTGGAGATGTTATACCCCGGCATCCGCGTTGGAAAAAGCGGGTGGTCAACGCAGCCCTTTTTATCAGGCAACACGGCGCCTGCTAAACCGGAGAAGATGAAGAAAACAACAGCGGTAATCCAAATGTGTTTGTATTTTTTCATCTGAATTTCCTTTCTCAATTTGAGAGTCGTTATCCATGATGGACTGATTTATTGACGCGTCTATTTTAACCCTCCACCTACGGTACATTCATATCATTTTTCAGTGGGAATAACACTGATGATTACCTTTTGAAGTGTTGTGTGCAAGGGCTGAATTGAAAAACCTGTAGTTCAGGAAGTGAGCCTCAGCCCTTATCATCCTCCGAAAATTCCGCCTTTCAACCAGAATTCAATAGTATACCCGGATAGCGAAAATCTCCACTTGTATTTG
>CAZIDC010000385.1:0-3642 GCA_964537885.1 uncultured Syntrophaceae bacterium
GAATAAGGCTAAAATGTGGTTTCGGACCGAATTAAGTTTAGAGGCGGGGGCTTCCTATCTTTCGGGGACCCCCCCTTCTTTTTCGCATGGAGAGAAGGCTGCGGTCTTCATCGGCCATTCCACCGTCCTTATCCATCTGGATGAACAAAATTTTCTCACGGACCCGTTTTACTTAAAGCGCCTTTACATCTTAAGCCGGCATAATTCCCCGGGGATTCCCCTCCAGGATCTTCCTCCCCTGAATTTTATCCTCATTTCTCATGGCCATTTGGACCACATGGATCTAAAAACACTCGGCTTCTTTCCCCGCAACCTGCCGGTGGTGCTCCCGGAAAAACTCGAAGGATACCTTAGGGATTTAGGGTTCAGCGATATTCGCTCCCTTTCCTGGGGAGAACAGACCCATATTGGCCCCCTGGCCATCCTGGCTTTACCCGCAAAGCATTTCCCCGGACGTTCTTTGCACGAAACCCGGTCGGTTCCCCAGGGGTATTTAGTTCAGGGTTCAAAGACGATCTTTTTCTGCGGGGACTCCGGGCTTACCCCGGATTTTAAAGAAATTGGTGCAACCTATTCCATTGATCTGGCTTTATTGCCTATCGGCAGTTACCGCCCGTCTTTTTTCCGCTCCTTTCATATGGACCCGAAAGACGCCCTCGAAGCAATGGAAATGCTCCGGGCGAAAAGAATGGTGCCCATTCACTGGGGAGCATTTCGTTTAAGCCTGGAGCCGATGGATGAACCCCCCCGGAGGTTTCTCCATCTGCTGCAGGAACGGAAAATCAATCCCCACGCCGTCCTCTTGCAACCGGGAGAGAAAATATTCTTCTAAGGGAAATCTCCTCCCGCTCATCCCATTTCCTCGGGATTTACTCTTCCCTTTTTTCCTGGGCCTTCTCGCCAGTCTTGACCTCTTCTACAGGGGTTGAAACCGGCGGGGCCGGGGGAGAGGACGTTTTGCGGATTCCCCGCCAGAAAGAAGGCGGCCAGAAGAATTTCTTCAGAAAGCTTTCTTTCGCTTCCTTCTTCAACTCTTCAATGGCCAGGCGATCGGCTTCTTCCGGAGAGACTTTTTCCCCCTTTCCCTCCGGAGGAGTCGGAGCATCCGCCGGTTTCCCCTGGCCTTTTTCCGGGTGGGGGTGGGGTTCTTTGCGGGAGAACTCGACATTATATTCATGACTGGGTAAACCGAGTTGCCCGACGATCTGAATTTTCAGGCCGTATTGTTTTTCCAGCCGGAAAAGCTCAGCCCTTTTTTGGTTGAGAAGGTAAGTGGCTACTTCTTCGGGCACTTCTACTCTTACCTGGATGCACCCCCCTTTGGCTAGACCGGCCTGGATTCTGCGCATAACGTTTAACGCAGCCGCTTCAGTGGATTTGACCAGGCCGCTCCCGCTGCAATTGGCGCAGGGGATGAAGCTCCTTCCGCTGACCGCAGGGCGAATCCGTTGGCGGGAGAGTTCCAGGAGTCCGAAACGGCCGATGCGGCCCGTTTCGACTCGAGCCTTGTCGGGTTTCAAAGCGTTGCGTAAGCTGCGTTCAACCTCCTGCTTGTGTTTCCGGTCCCACATGTCGATGAAATCGATGACCACCAACCCCCCGAGGTCGCGCAGGCGGAGTTGACAGGCAATTTCTTCCGCGGCTTCCAGATTGGTCTTGAAGGCGGTTTCCTCCATTCCCCGCCCCTGGGTGGCCCGCCCGGAGTTGACATCAACCGCGACCAGAGCCTCGGTCGGATCGATGACGATAGAACCCCCGGATTTGAGGGAAACCTTCCTCTCGTAAATGATCTCCAGCTGTTTCTCCAATTCGTACTTGGAAAAAAGGGGGCGCTTTTCCCCGTAGAGGGACACTTTATTTTGGTAGCGGGGCATTACGGCCCGGAAAAAATCTTTGGCCCGGTTGTACACTTCCTTATTATCGATAAGGACTTCATCGATGTCCGGTGTAAAATAATCACGGATGGATCGAATAACAAGGTCGCGTTCCTGGTAGATCAAAGAAGGGGAAGACGCTTTTTTGGATTTGGCCAGGATGGATTCCCAGAGGCGCAGGAGATAGTGGAGGTCTTTGGCGAGATCGCTCTTATTCCGCTCCAGCCCGGCGGTGCGGACAATCAATCCCATCCCTTCGGGAACCTCGAGCTCGTGAACGATCTCCTTTATTTTCCTTCGCTCTTTCTCTCCCTCGATCTTCCGGGAGATCCCGCCTCCATCGCTTCCCGGCATGAGCACCAAGTATCTTCCGGGGAGCGAGATATAGGTGGTTAAAGCGGCGCCCTTGGTGGCCGTTTCCTCCTTTTCCACCTGAACGATCACTTCTTGTTGGCGCTTGATGACATCCTGGATTCGAGGGCGGCCTTCCCTGCGGGATTCTTCGGAATGGGGAGCATAATAACTCGGGTGGATTTCAGAAAAGGGCAAAAAACCATGACGTCCATCGCTGTATTCCACAAAGGTGGCCTGCAGGCTGGGTTCAATATTGACGATTTTCCCGTTATAAATGTTCCCCCGGCATAGCTCTTGGAGTGAGGTCTCGATGATCAATTCGGCCAGCATTCCGTCTTCCACGATGGCCATGCGGCTTTCCTCGGGGTCCACGGAGTTAATGAGCATTTTTCTTATCATGGGCTTATTTTCTTTTTGTTCGAAAGGGGCATTTTGATTCATTATACATCTTTTCCCGGGCCGTTTCCAGATATTGCTCCTCCGAAAAAGAGCTGTTTGGCGTTTAAACCCTTAATGCGTGCTTGAACATGGGCGGGAAGTCGGCTGCGTTTGAGTTCTTCAAAATAGCGCGCGGGAGAGATCAGTGGGTAATCGCTGCCGAAGAGGATGCGTTTGGGTCCGATGATGCGGGCGGCAATGTCATAGATTTGGGGATGATAGAGAAAGGGGGATGCCGCTGTATCGTAAAAGACGTTCCGGGCCGCCCGGGCGACTTCCGGCATGAGCTCGTAGAAAAAAAACCCACCTCCCCAGTGGGCAAGAATGATCGTTAGATCGGGAAGAGACAGGAGGAGGGGATAGAGCGGGCGGAGCCCTTCCGGACTCTTCCCGGGATAATCATGTCCTACAGGTTCGTTGGCGTGGAGGAGCAAAGGGATTCCCCGCCCGGAAAGAGGGGCCAGAAGGGAAGAAAGGCGACGGGAATCTTGCGGTGAGATTCCCCGGCGGTAGAAGGCCAATTCGCCTACTCCCTGCATGGACAGGGAGAGGCAGCGTTCCAGTTCCTTGTGGCCGAGGCGGAATGAATGCCAAGGAAGCGAAATGAAGGGAATCATCCGGCCCGGATGCTGGCGGGAACAATGGAAAAGGTAATCATTTCCTGCCTGACATAGACCCGGGTCTTCCCAGGGGAATCCGCAGATAACACTCTGCTGCACTCCGTTTTGATCCATCGCCCGCAGCAGGTCTTCACAACCGGCCAAGCGAGCTTTATTATTCTCGTAAATCAGCCGGAAACCTTCATCCCGGCGGCAGAAATCTTGGCGATTCTCCCGGACTTCATCCGGGAAAAGATGGGTATGGGTATCAATGATCATGCGGCTTTTCCGATAATTTCCAGGGACAAAAAAACTCTTGGACGCAGATTATCAAGATATTTTACCTTTCGCCTTTTTCTGAAAACCTATAATTATCT